>NZ_JBBNPD010000016.1:0-55517 GCF_040097075.1 Collinsella sp. CLA-SR-H006
TCGCAGCCCCGACCCGCGGCCACGAGCGGGGGCTCCTATCTTTTTAGTGCCCTCGGATTGGGTCATAGTGTCTGTCGGTGCCAAAACATCGACATTGCCATGATCCAGACCTGCTAAAAGATAGTCGTTGGGGACGTTCTTGTTTGACTGGTCATTTAAGAACGTCCCCAACGACTACGTAGCATGAGAGTGGATAATCTCCCGGTATGAGCCCATATTCATGCTCAAGGTGGGAGATTATCCACTCTCGTTTCGTTTGTTGATTTCGATGCCTACATTTGTAGGAACAGTTCGTGGAGGCGGGTGTCTTCGTCGAGTTCGGGGTGGAAGGCTACGCCGAGCTGGTTGCCCTGACGGGCGGCGACGATACGGCCGTCGACTTTCGCTAAGGCCTTGGCGTCGCCGTGGACCTCGACGATGCGGGGTGCACGGATAAATGTTAATGGCACTTCACCGTCGATGCCGGACACCTGGCCCTTGGTGCGAAAACTGCCGAGCTGCCTGCCGTAGGCATTGCGCTCGACGAGCACATCCATGGTTGCCAGGCGCGGCGTCCCCTTATCGTCGTGGGCGGCAAGGTCGCGCGCCAGCAGAATCAAGCCGGCGCAGGTGCCCAGGACGGGCATGCCTTCAGCGATACGGGCACGAAGCTCCTCGAGCATGCCGAGCTCGGCAAGCAGCTTCCCTTGAACGGTGGACTCGCCGCCGGGAAGTACCAGACGGTCAAAGTCCTGCTTCAAATCAGCCGCCTGTCTCAGCTCAATACAACGTGCGCCAAGCTCGGATAGTCTTGCCTCGTGCTCGGCAAAAGCACCTTGGACCGCCAGCACGGCGACCGTCTGGTCTGCGTAATCGCTCATGTGCGATCCTTTCTGCTGGACTAGCGCCCGCGCTCCTCCATGATGATCTCGATCTCGTCGGCGTTGATGCCCACCATGGCCTCGCCCAGGTCCTCCGAAAGCTCAGCGATGAGCTTGGCATCGGTGAAGTTTGCCACGGCCTTGACGATGGCGGCGGCGCGCTTGGCGGGGTCGCCGCTCTTAAAGATGCCCGAGCCGACAAAGACGCCCTCGGCACCCAGCTGCATCATCAGCGCGGCGTCGGCGGGGGTCGCTACGCCGCCGGCGGCAAAGTTCACGACGGGAAGCTTACCCGTGGCATGGACCTCGCGCACCAGCTCGACCGGAACCTGCAGTTGCTTGGCTGCCTCAAAGAGCTCGTCATCGCGAAGGGCAACAACGTCGCGGATCTGCTTTTGGATCTTGCGCATGTGGCGTACAGCCTGGACGACGTCGCCCGTGCCCGGCTCGCCCTTGGTGCGAATCATCGTGGCGCCCTCGGCAACACGGCGCAGCGCCTCGCCCAGATCGCGAGCGCCGCAGACAAACGGCACGTCAAACTGGGTCTTGTCGATATGATAGACGTCGTCGGCAGGGGAGAGAACCTCGGACTCGTCGATGTAATCGATCTCGATGGCCTGCAGGACCTGCGCCTCGACAATGTGGCCGATGCGGCACTTGGCCATAACAGGGATGGAGACGGCCTCCTGGATGCCCTTGATCATCTTGGGGTCGCTCATGCGCGAGACGCCGCCCGCGGCACGGATATCGGCCGGAATGCGCTCGAGTGCCATGACGGCGCAGGCGCCTGCCTCCTCGGCGATGCGCGCCTGCTCGGGTGTGGTGACGTCCATGATGACGCCGCCCTTGAGCATCTGCGCGAGTTCGCGATTGAGTTTGACGCGATCGGCCTTGCTGGTCTGTTCTGCCATGGTTGCTCCCTTGGTTGGCATGTGCATTGCTTGACGGAACATCCTATCGGGGAGCTGGGTATGGCAAAATACTCAGTTTTCGAGATAATAATAAGGCCAGCTTAATACCAGATTGAACAGCTCGATAAGGTCAGGTGATAAACTCATGCTTGACTACAATTTGGAAAAACGCGGCGAAGCATCACTCTATGAGTATGTTTACCAGCAAATTCGAGATGATATTGTTGCTGGCCGTATTGCGGCGGGAGAGCATCTGCCGTCTAAGCGTGCCTTTGCCAGTCATCTGGGAATCAGTGTCATTACTATCGAGAATGCATATAGCCAGCTACTTGCCGAGGGCTATATTTGCTCAAAGCCGCGGCGTGGCTACTACGCTTGCAAGCTTCCGGATGCACCGGTTTTGCCTTTGGCTTCGGAGGGCATCGACCGAGATGCCGTCTCTGTGGACCCCAGCGCGCATGATGTCCGCGGGCGGGTCGAGCAATTCGACGCACTTTCTCCTTCCGCTTTGGAGGCGGCGCGGCTTTGGCAAAGCGCGCTACGGGCGACGCTAGCATCAGAGGACGAACGCGAAATCTTTTCGACCGCACCGGCACAGGGCACCGCTCGGCTACGACGCGCAATTGCTCATCATCTGCGTGGGACAAGGGGTATGAATGTCGATCCCAATAACATTGTTATCGGCGCGGGCGCCCAGCTGCTCGATACCATGTTGGTTCAGTTGCTTGGCGCTGACAAGGTGTATGCCGTTGAGGACCCGGGCTATTTACGTCTGACGCGCATCTATCAGGCTATGGGCTGCAAAGTTCGACATATCCCGTTGGATGATGAGGGCGTGGACTTGAGCGCTCTGCAGAAAACCGGGACCGATGTACTTCATCTGATGCCGTCCCATCAGTATCCGACCGGCCTTGTGACGAGCATTGCGCGGCGCTATGCGCTTCTGAGCTGGGCCGCCGAGCGACCAGGTCGGTATCTCATCGAAGATGACTTTGATTGTGAGTTTCGCCTTGCCGGGAAGCCGATTCCCGCGCTCGCGTCGATCGATGCCGCCCAGTCGGTTATCTACACCAACACGTTTTCGAAGAGCCTTTCATCGGCGTTGCGTTTGGCGTACATGGTGTTGCCCGATGAGTTAATGGAGCGGTTTAGGCGCAACCTTGGTTTCTACGCCTCGTCGGTGAGCTCTGTTGATCAGGTCGCTTTGGCGCGTTTGCTGGAATCGGGTGATTACGAGCGACATGTGAACCGCGTGCGCGTTCGTGCTCGCGAGGCGCGTGATGGCCTGATGGCGCTTGTGCGGAAGGTATTTCCGGCAGGAGAGGTCTCGATCGAGCATGCAGACGCGGGCCTTTACTGTATCGTGGTTGCGGAGCGTGGAGCGGGCGGAAGCTCTTTTGTGCGGGCCCTCACGTGCTCGAGTATCCCTTTTGTCGATATCAGTGACTGTTTTTGGTGTGCCGATGGCGCATCTGTCCCTGAAAACTCAACTCAAATTCTTGTTCAGTATGACGATCTGAGTCCAAAAGTACTAACAACCTTGGAATTGCAGCTAATGGGGGGCACTCTGCAACCTAAGTGAGTAGACTTTTAGCACTTTGGCGACCAGGCCGTTATGAAACAAGCTATCTACCTGTGGTTTTGAGAAGCAGGATGACTGGCCTGCTCGGGATGTTCAAAGAAGTCTACTCACTTGCCGCGCAAAGCTTCTACATGAGAAAAAAATGGGGTTTTCAACAGGGTTTCGTCCAGCTCTCGGCAAGCTTTTGGCCAGTTGGGGAGGGCTGTTGAAAACTTGGCAGTCCGTTCGGCGCCATTTTTGGTGCGTTCGCGCCAATGCGTGACTGACTGGGTTGAAATTCGTGTTCTCCCGTGCCTATGAAGGATCTACTTTGTGACATATCGGCTTTTAGGTACTGGCGTTTGCCTCCTCAAGTCCGCGCTTTGTGTCCGCCGCTTCCACGACCGGAAGAAGACCGGCAGCGATATGATCTCGCCCGCAACCCGACGGCTGCGGTCGCGCTCGGTTTTCCGTTGTATACATTGGTTCGGACGAGAAACAAACGGACTTGTCCTGCCAGCATTAGGCAGCGGCTGTTTCTTGGTGAGCTCCCCAGGGAATCCGTGCTGGAAACGGAGCATGGGTTTTTGATTACGTCTCCTCTACTGACGACATTCATCATGTCGCGGCATCTGACGGATCTTCAGCTTCTTTTGGTATTGGCGGAGATGTGTGGCTTGTTTGCGGTGTGTGCCCTGCCGGCGGCACTTGAGGCGGAGCTTTCGCGTGCAATTGATTCGGGCGCGATTTCGACAACGTTCGGTTGGGTGCGCTGCCCGTCCGAGGACGGCACCGCCTCAAATTTATGGCGTCGAGACGCTTTGGTTTTGGGCGGAGACCTTGACCGTTTTTGTTCAGATGTTTGCGGGATGCGTTGCGGCAATAGATTTATGGCGGTATCGCAACTCGTTCCATTGGGTGCCGCGTCGCCTTTTGAGGTCGAGGCGTATTTGTTGCTTGGACTGCCGCGAGCCCTGGGAGGCGAAGGTTTTTGCGGCATAGAGCTTAATGTTGAAGTGATGCTAAACACAAGTGCTCGAGCGATTGTGGGAAAGTCCCGTGTATATATCGACCTACTTCTTTCTTCACCGGACGGTAGGCGACAGGTGGCCATTGAATGTCAGGGAAAGGCCTCGCACGGACGCGCAGGGGATGGCTTGCGTGACGCTGACCGCATGACGGCCCTTCAGGCCATGGGCTACGATGTGCTTCTCCTGACACACAGACAGATATCGGATGAGGATAGATTTCGCGCGATCGTTAAGGCCATATGCAGGATGCTCGATGCTGAATATCGTGATAAAAGCTCGGATGAGCAAAGGGCTGAGATATTACTCCGGTCTGAACTATTCATTGACTGGACAAAATTGGGAGTAATCGACGGAAAGATGCCCGTTAGACACAAAATGGCTCGATCGTGGACGGCTGCGAATCTAAGTGAGTAGACTTTTGGCACTTTGGCGACTAGGTCGTTTTGCAACAAGGCATTTACCTGCGGCTTTATAAAGTGATATGGATGGTCTGCTCGGCAAGTTCCAAAAAGTCTACTCACTTAGTTTTTGACGAGAAGCCGATGCCGAAGACGGTCCTATTTCAGGGCGTTAACAAGTTCGTGAGGCACGAAAAAGGCCCGGACCAATACGGTCCGGGCCTCATCGAGCTAGAGGTTATGTCTCAAGCGGTTGGCTTAGCCAAAGTAGCGCTTAAGCAGGCCGGCAAAAGCTTTGCCGTGGCGGGCCTCGTCACGAGCCATCTCGTGCACGGTGTCGTGGATGGCATCGAGGCCAGCGGCCTTGGCGCGCTTAGCAAGATCGGTCTTGCCGGCGGTGGCGCCGTTCTCAGCCTCAACGCGCATCTCGAGGTTCTTCTTGGTGGAGTCGGTCACGACCTCGCCCAGGAGCTCAGCGAACTTGGCGGCATGCTCGGCCTCCTCGTGGGCAGCCTTCTCCCAGTACAGGCCGATCTCGGGATAGCCCTCGCGATGAGCGACGCGAGCCATGGCCAGGTACATACCGACCTCGGAGCACTCGCCCTCAAAGTTGGCGCGCAGGTCGGCAACGATGTCCTCGGAGACGCCCTCCATCTTGGCGACGCCCACGACGTGCTCGGCAGCCCACTCGAGCTGACCCTCCTCCTGCTTCAGGAAGCGAGAACCGGGAACGCCGCACTGGGGGCACTTGAAGTCCTCGGGCAGCTGGTCGCCGTCGAACTCTTCCACATAACCGCAAACGGGGCAAACAAACTTCATGATTCGATCCTTTCGATCGATGGCGATTGCGCGCTCGTCCGGTCCCGTAAGGGCCCTCTCCGGACGTGCGTCTTGACGAGTTCTATTATCCATAAATGCAACCAAATGTGAAGCCTATTAGGAATGATTTTTAATAAAACAATTTTGAGATATGAAGATGTTGATTGATTAACGATTGGCAGGCCGTCTTTGACCGCCGCTGAGTACAATCGGGCGAGCAAATGTTGACCTATCAACAAATGAAGGAGTTTCCTTTATGCATCTAGCCCGTCGTGCCTGGTGCCGAACATATCAGACGGTTTTTCGCATTGCATTGCCGATCCTGCCCTATACCGAGCCGCGCATTTTAGAGCATGCCGAGGATGTGCCCGCGGTGCTTCAAAAGCGCTCGATCCAGAAGGTCCTTATCGTGACGGATCCCGGCATTGCCCGTCTGGGGCTCACGGCACCGCTCGAGACGGCGCTCGCATGCAGGGGGATTGGCGTTACGGTCTATGCCGAAACGCGTGCAAACCCCACGGTTTCAAACGTGGAAGAAGCGGCGTCCCTGTATCGAGAGAGCGCCTGCCAGGCCATTATCGGCTTTGGCGGTGGCTCGGCCATGGACTGTGCCAAGGGCGTGGGCGCACGCATTGCGCAGCCAAACAAGCCCATCAACAAGATGCGCGGCCTGCTGCGGATTCATCGTCGCCTGCCGCTGCTCATCGCCGTTCCCACTACCGCCGGTACGGGAAGCGAAGTCACGCTTGCGGCGGTAATTACCGATGACGGGACGCACTACAAATACCCCATTAACGACTTTGTGCTCATCCCGCGTTTTGCAGTCCACGACCCCGAGTTTACGTGCGGCTTGCCCGCTTCCATTACGGGGCAGACGGGCATGGACGCCCTGACGCATGCCGTTGAGGCCTTTATCGGGCGAAGCACCACGCCCTATACGCGCAAGATGGCGCGACAGGCGGTGCAGCTTATCCACGACAATTTGCTCGAGGCCTATGAGCATGGTGACGACATGCGCGCTCGTCGCAATATGCTTTCGGCGGCGTATAAGGCGGGCGTTGCGTTTACCCGCTCCTATGTCGGATATGTGCATGCCATCGCGCACAGTCTGGGCGGCCGATACGGAATTCCGCACGGTTTGGCCAACGCGATCATCCTGCCGCACATGCTTCGCGCTTATGGTGACGCCGCCGCCCCCAAGCTTGCCGATCTTGCTCGCATGGCGGGCATTGCGCCGGCTACCGCGCAGGATAGTCTTGCGGCCGAGGCCTTTATCGATTGGGTCGACCGCATGAACGAGATCCTGGGAATCCCCAAATATGTCTCGGGCATTCGCCGCTCCGACATTCCCGAGATGGCGGCGCATGCCGATGCCGAGGCCAATCCGCTGTACCCCGTTCCGCTTTTGATGGACCGCTTGGAGCTCGAGCATATGTATGAAGTCGTTGCAGGTGGTATGTTTGAGGGCGAGAACTAGGAGGGCACATGAACACCGAGGAAATTGCGCGCATCGTCGGCGATCAGCGCGCCTACTTTAAGACGCGCGCCACGTTTGATGTCGATGCTCGACGTCGCGCGCTCGTGAGTTTATGCGATGCGGTGCGGGCCCACGAGGCTGATATCGCCCATGCGCTCAAGACCGATTTGGGGAAGTCGCATGACGAGGCCTATATGTGCGAGATCGGCACGTCGCTTTCCGAGATTCGACATCAGATCGCTCACGTGGCTCGGTGGAGTCGTCCGCGCCTGCGTCCGTGCGATCTCGCTAACGCCGTGAGCGCGTGCAAAACGCAAGCCGTGCCCTATGGCGTCACGCTCATCATGGCTCCGTGGAACTACCCGTTTTTGCTAACACTCGAGCCGCTCGCCGGCGCCCTTGCCGCGGGCAATACCGTGGTCATCAAGCCGAGTGCCTATGCTCCGGCATCGAGCGCGGTGCTCAAGCAAATCTGTGAAGAGGCATTTGATCCGCGCCTGGTGACGGTTGTCGAGGGCGGGCGCGCCGAGAACGAAGCGTTGCTCGATGAGTGCTGGGACAAGATCTTCTTTACCGGTAGCGTTCAGGTCGGCAAGCTCGTCATGGAGCGCGCAAGTAAAAACCTCACGCCCGTGACGCTTGAGCTGGGCGGCAAGAGCCCCTGCATCGTGGATGCGACGGCAAACTTGAAGGTCGCGGCACGGCGTATCGCCTTTGGCAAATGGCTCAACGTGGGGCAGACCTGCGTGGCGCCCGACTACCTACTGGTCGATGCGCGCGTGCACGACGAGCTGCTGGACCTTATCAAGGAGGAGGCCCGCCGTATGTTTGGCGAGCATCCGCTCGATAACGAGGATTACGGGCATATCGTCAACGCCAAGCATTTTGCGCGCGTGTGCGGGCTGATCGATTCCGATAAGGTCGTGCTTGGAGGTGCCGCGCGCGAGACATCGCTTAAGATCGAGCCGACGATTTTGGACGGCGTGACCCCCGATGACGCCGTGATGCAGGAGGAGATCTTCGGCCCCATCTTACCGGTGCTGACGTTTGAGAGCCTAGACGAGGCCGAGACGTATATTACAGATCGTCCGACGCCGCTGGCTCTGTATATCTTTAGCCAGGATCGCGCAGTTCAGCAGCGCTTTGTGCGTTACGTGCCCTTTGGCGGCGGCTGTGTCAACGACACGATCATGCACTTGGCTACGAGCCATATGGGCTTTGGCGGCATGGGCGCGAGCGGTATGGGGCAGTACCATGGACGCGAGAGCTTCGATACGTTTAGCCACAAGAAGAGCATCGTGAACAAGGCAACGTGGTTGGACGTGCCATTCCGCTATGCTCCTTACGCAAGCTGGAAGCACAAGTTCGTGCGCATGTTTGTGCATTAGAATCAGATGGTGTAGCGACAAACGGTCGAAAAGGCGCGGGTGGGGCGAATCTGTGTCCGCACGGGCCCGTAAGCTTCTCAGTAAGGTCAACCGCCGGTTTATCCGGCCGTTAGAGGAGCTGCTATGTACGAGCCTTCGCGTGTTCTTCTGTCGTTTCATATCGCAGGATTTCAATATGCCGACGGCGCTTTGGTCCTAGGCGATCTTAAAGCGGGCGATAAACTGACACTGTGTGCCGAGCGCGATAATCCCCATGATCCCGAGGCAGTTGCGATCTACTATGGCAAGACCAAACTTGGCTACGTTCCGGGAAACGAGGTCGGTCCACTGTCCTTGATGATGCATTACGGCCACGAGGACGTGTTTGAGGCCCGCGTGCAACAGGTTGCCCCCGAGCGCAGCCCGTGGCACCAGGTGCGCGTTGGCCTCTATGTGGTGGATGCCCGCTAATCGGTAAGGGAGGCTGCCATGCTTGACGACGATGACCTGTTCGATTTGACGGATGATCCGTTTGAGTGGGATATGCTACTCGATGACGATGAGCTGGAGCAGGATCGCAAAAAGCAAAAGGATAAGAACGCCCAGGGCAAAGGTTCGAATAAAAAGGACGAGTGCCGCCGCGGACTGTTCGGCGGGCTCTTTGGCTAACCGCCGCATCGCTGTGTCTGTATACTTAGCACGAGTTGGATGCATTGCGAAATGAGGGCATAGACGATGATGTGGTTTACCGCCGACCTGCACCTGGGCGATACGAATATCTTGCACGACATGGATCGACCGTTTGATTCGGTCGAGGAGATGAACCGCAAGGTCATCGATGCCATCAATGAGTGCGTGGCTGCGGACGACCGCCTCTATATCCTGGGAGACTTTACGTATCGCTTGCCCATGGCGGAGGCGGTGCGCCTGCGCGAGCGTATCGAATGCAAGAATGCGACGCTCATCCGCGGTAACCATGACGGCGACTGGGAAGATCCCGACGCCCCGCAAATTTGGGAAGACGTGCGCGATTACCTGGAGATTGCTCCCGGCTATGCCAAGGGTCATCGTCTGGTGATGAGCCACTACCCCATGCTCAGCTGGAACGGCAAGGCACGTGGCGCCATTATGCTGCATGGGCATATCCACAGCAGGGGTGACCGCACCAACGTGCGCAATCGCGACCGCGAACGTCCTATCTTTCGCTACGATGTCGGCCTCGACGCCAACGAGTACAAGCCCGTAAGCCGCGACCAGATTCTTAGCTTCTTTGGGCTATAGGGCGCCAGAACCACCACAATAGGGATAGGCACCTTTGCGGTGGTTCCGGCGCCGTTGCCATTATGGCGGCGGCGCCTTTTTTGTCCGTGCAGCGCGGTAGAGTGTAGGCGGTTGAAATTTGCGTTCATCGAGGAGCTGCTATGAATGAGATCAAGTGCCCGCATTGTGGCGAAGTCTTTAAGGTCGATGCGTCTGGCTATGCGGATATTGTCAAGCAAGTGCGCGATGCCGAGTTTTCGCGCGACCTGGATGAGCGTGTGAAGGCAGTCCAGCGCGAGGGCGAGCAGGCGCTGGAGCTTGAGCGCTCGCGTTTGACGGCTGCCTTGCAAAAGGCAGAGTCTCAGCGCAACGCTCAGCTTATCGAGCAGAAGAACGCTGCAGCTCAACAGCTGGCACAAGAGGTTGCCAAGCGCGATGCTGAGCTTGCCGAGCTGCGCGCCAAGCTCGAGGGCGCTGCCGCAGAGCGCGAGAGTGCAAGCCAGCGCGCGGCGGTTGAGGCCCGTGCCGACGCTCAAAAGGAAAACGCCGAGCTTCAGCGAGAAATCGACAATTTGCGTGCGCAGCTGGAGCGCAAAGATGACGAAGCTAAGCTCGTCGAGTCGGCGGCGCGCAACGCTGCTCAAAACGATTTAGCTGCACGTGATGCTCAGATTGCCGAGCTGCAGGCCAGGCTTGCCGCGGCGGACAAGGCCCAGGAGATGGCGCTTGCCGCCGCTGCGGCTGAGTCGCAGCGCGAGCTCGATGCCGCTCGCAGCGAGGCCGAGCGCGCGCTTACTGACTATCGCGCGAAGGTGCAAGAGAAGTTTTCCGCCGCAAAGGCTCAGTCCGAGCAAGAGGCTGAGGGTCTGCGCGCCCAGCTGCGCGAGCAGGAGCTGATGGCAAAAATGAACCTGTCGGAGGCGGTCGCCGCGGCGGAGCGAGAGCGCGATGAGGCGCGTGCCAAACTGACGAGCGAGCTGGCGGTGCGCGATTCTCGCGAGGAACAGGCCAAGGCGGCACACGAGCTCGAGCTTGCGCAGGCCAAGCGCGCGAGCGATGACCTGATTCGCTACAAGGACGAAGAGATCGAGCGCCTTAAGGACATGAAGGTCCGCCTGTCCACCAAGATGGTGGGCGAGTCGCTCGAGCAGCACTGCGAGACCGAGTTTAACCGCCTGCGCATGACGGCGTTTCCCAACGCGTACTTCGAGAAGGACAACGATGCGTCCGAGGGCACCAAGGGCGACTTCATTTTCCGTGAGTGCGACGCGAGCGGCAACGAGGTCATTTCGATTATGTTCGAGATGAAAAACGAGAACGACGAGACTGCGACCAAGCATAAAAACGAGGACTTCTTTAAGAAACTCGATCACGATCGTCGCCAGAAAGGCTGTGAGTACGCGGTGCTCTGCACGTTGCTCGAACCCGAGAGCGAGCTTTACAACGCCGGCATCGTGGACGTGAGCTATCGCTACGAGAAGATGTACGTGATTCGCCCACAGTTCTTTATTCCCATGATCACGCTTCTTCGCAACGCCGCCATGGGTTCGCTGCGCTATAAGCAGGAGCTGGCGGAGTACAAGCAGCAGAACATCGACGTCACGAACTTCGAGGCCAAGATGGAGAAGTTCAAGGACGGCTTCTCGCGCAACTACAACTTGGCGAGCAAGCAGTTCGAGTCGGCGATCAAGGAGATTGATGCTGCCATTAAGCAGCTCGAGAAGACCAAGGATGATCTGCGTCGCAGTACCGAGAATCTGCGTCTGGCCCACAACAAGGCCGACGATCTTACCATTCGCAAGCTCACGTGGGGCAACAAGACCATGAAAGCAGCGTTTGACGAGGCGCGCGGGGCTGCGACAGGGGCAAACGATGAGCCCGCCGAGGCGGATTCGTATGAGGTCGAGGATGCCGAGTAGGGGATAGCGTATAGTGCAAAAACGGGGCCGCTGGCGATATTGCCAACGGCCCCGCTTCGTTCCAGTATGTACGGCTAGTCCTCGAGCAGGTCCTCGATAAAGCCGACGCGGTAGTTTTTGAAGATGACCTCGCCGCCGTCTTGCGTGGCGTCCAGATCGACATCGCCCATGATGCCAAAATCGTGGTCGCCATCTTCGTCGGCAAAGATCTGGTGCACGTGCCACACGTGATCGGTCTTCTCGTCGGATTCATCGATGGAAAACATCGCGGCACTGCGGGCATCTCCGTCGGTGAGGATTTCCTCGTGTTGCTCGTGATAGGCGTCGAGCGCCCTTTGCCAGCGGACCTCGCTCATACCCCAGTCCTCATCGAGCTCGCCCAAGTCGCGAACGTGCTCGCGGGCGGCAAGGGTCACGCGGCGGAAGAGTGCGTTGCGCACCAACAGCGTGCAGCCGCGACGGTCCGCAACGACCTCGTCGATGCCCTGCGGCGGTGCGGCGTCGAGTGCAGCGGGGTTGCCGGCGTTCTCCCACTCGTCCACCAGGCTCGAGTCGACCGAGCGCACCACAAAGCCGAGCCACGAAATGATGTCACGCAAGCGCTCATCGCGCTTCTCAATGGGAACGGTGCGATCGAGAGAACGGTAGGCCTCGGCTAGGTAACGCAGCAGAATGCCCTCGGAGCGGGCGATGCCAAGCTTTTGGATATAGCCCTTAAAATCGCTCGCGCTCTCCAGCATATCGCGCAGGACACTCTTGGGAGAGAGCTGGTAGTCGTTTGCCCAGGGTACTTCCTGGCAGTACTTGTCGAAGGCGGCATCGAGCAGGTCCTCGAGCGGCTTTTCGTAGGTGACATCCTGGATGCGCTCCAGGCGTTCCTCATATTCGACGCCGTCAGCCTTCATTTCGGCCATCGCGCGGTCGCGCGCGGCGCGCTCCTGTGCGCGCAATACCTGCTTGGGGTCCTCGAGCGTAGCCTCGACCATCGAGATGAGGTCCATGGTATAGGTCTCACTCTCGGGGTCGAGCAGCTCCAGCGCGGCAAGCAAAAACGGCGAGAGTGGCTGGTCGAGCGCAAAGTCCTCGGGCAGATCGACCGTCAGTGCATAGTCGATGTCTGGTGCGGCGCCAGTCGGGGCGTCGGGTGCGGGCGGCACCTCGGTGCGAACGACGACGCCGGAATCGATGAGCGTGGCGAAGATCTCGTCGGCGCGAACCTCGAGCTTGGCCTTTTCCTCGGGGGTCTGCAGGCTTGTCTCGATGAGGTCGTGTACGCGGGCACGGGCGTCGCCGCCCTGCTCGACCACGCTAATCACCATGGAGTGCGTGATGCGCAGGCGCGGCTTGAGCGTTTCGGGCTGCGTCTCGATCAGGCGCTCAAAGGTCTGCTTGTTCCAGGTGACAAAGCCCTCGGGGGCTTTCTTCTTTTTAATCTTGCGGAGCTTCTTGGGGTCGTCGCCCGCCTTGGCCATGAGCTTGGCGTTCTCGATCTCGTGCTCCGGGGCCTCGGCGATGACCATGCCCTCGGTATCGAAGCCCGAGCGGCCGGCGCGACCGGCAATCTGATGGAACTCGCGGGCGCGCAGACGACGCATCTTGTAACCGTCGAACTTGGTGAGCGCGGTGAGGACCACGGTGTGGATGGGCACGTTGATGCCGACGCCGAGTGTATCGGTGCCGCAAATGACGGGCAGTAGGCCCTGCTGTGCCAGGCGCTCGACCAGTAGGCGATAGCGCGGCAGCATACCGGCGTGGTGCACGCCGACGCCGCAGCCAAGCAAGCGCTTGAGGATCTTGCCGAAGGCCGTCGAGAAGCTCGTGCCTTTGGCGGCTTCCTTAATAGCCTCGCGCTGCTCCTTGCTGGCAATGCCAAAGTTGGCGAGGGATTGCGCCGTCGCAAGGGCGGCGTCCTGGCTAAAGTGCACGATATAGAGCGGGGCCTCTCCACGGCGCATGGCGAGCTCGACCGTGCCCTCGAGGGAGGTCGTCACATAGTCGTAGCTCAGCGGAACAGGACGCGGGGCATCGACGACCAAGTCGCAAGCAGCGCCGGTGTGTTCCTCGAGTGAGGCGGCGATGGCAGTGACATCGCCGAGCGTGGCGCTCATGAGCATAAATTGCGTGTGGGGCAGGGTGAGCAGCGGCACCTGCCAGGCCCAACCGCGGTCGGGGTCGGCAAAGTAGTGGAACTCGTCCATGGCCACGCAGCCCACGTCGGCATCTTCGCCCTCGCGCAGTGCGTCGTTGGCAAGGATCTCTGCCGTGCAGCAGATGACGGGTGCCTTGGTGTTGATATGCGTGTCGCCGGTGATCATGCCTACGTTATCGCGGCCGAGCACCCGCACAAGGTCGAAAAACTTCTCGCTGACCAGAGCCTTGATGGGAGCCGTGTAGTAGCAGCGCTTGCCCTGCGCCATGCCCATAAAGAGCATGCCCAGCGCGACAAGCGACTTGCCCGATCCGGTCGGTGTTCCCAAAATGACATGGTCACCGGCGGCTAGATCCATGAGGGCCTCTTCCTGGTGGTCCCACAGCTCAATACCGCGATTGCTCGTCCATTCAAAGAAGCGTTCGAAGGCCTGGTCGGGCGTGAGCCACGGTTCGGGCTCGCTGCCGTCCTCGGGCTCCCACCAGGTGGGGGAGAGCGCACCGAGTGAGCCGAATTCGGCTTCGGTCCCCGTGCCGCCCGAGAACGAGCTGGCGGCGCCGGCGCCGGAAACGGTGCTGGCGGAAGTATCTGTCGTGGTCTGTGCCATGTGGTTGCTTTCTCTCGCGTTTGTCCGCCAACTATTATGGCGTAGCGGCGGCGCGGGGTGCCAGCGCGCGAGAAAATGCAGGAAATGGGCGTTCTGTCCAGCTGTTTGGTGCAGTTGCCAGCTAAGTGAGTAGACTTTTTGCGATATCGCGAGCACATGGCTTTTGCGCAAGGGATCTACCTGCGGTTTTAGTTTTCGTTATGCGGGTTGTGCTTGGCTATTGCAAAAAAGTCTACTCACTTAGGTATGAAGGCCGTTCGCTGGCGCCTATTTGTGCTTGTTTGCCGACGCCGCGACCATCAGAAGCCCCTAGGACTCTTGCGGCAGGCGCTTCTTGCCTTTGCGGGCGCGGTTTCTAAAGTTCTCGACGGCTTCTTCCATGCCCAGAGGTATATAGGTGAGCTCATCGAGGTTTTCGGGCAGGTAGCAGGCAAGGCTTTGCTCCTGCGCGCGGCCCGCCGCGAGCTGCTCTTCGATGGGTTCCGCGCCGGGCGTAGCGCAAATGCCATAGACGGCGGCGCCCATCTCGCGCGTGCGGCATTCATATTCGGTCTCGGGATGCTCGGGATGGTCGCGGCGGACGTCGTCACTTACCCAAAGCGTATCGTAGCCGGCTGCGGCAAACTGTCCCAGGGCGTAATCGCGCAACGGTTTGCTGTCGGTTCGCAGCGTTACGGTGGCGCCGGCTGCAAAGAGCGGGCGATAGAGCATCAGATGGTCGACATGGACGAGGCGCTTTTTGGCGTACTTGGCCTTGGGCTGCGGCGTGGGAAAGTTGATGGTGATGGCATCGAGCTCGCCTGTGGCAAATAGCTGCGGCAGCGATGCGGCGCCTCGAGGCAGAACGAGTGCGTTGGTCAGTTCATGCTCGCAGATTTTCTGTGCGGCATAGGCGATGCAGATGGGCTCTTGGTCCATGCCGATAAAGAGCGTGTTTGGCTCGTGGGCCGCGCGCTCTACAAGATACGTTCCCTTGCCGCAGCCAAGATCCAGGTGAAGGTGTTCGAATGGCTTGCTGCCAACTGGCGCACAGACTTCACGCCAATCTCCGGCATAGGCCTCGGGGTTCGTCTCAATCGCATCGGCGTAGCGCTCCAAGCGCTCCTCGAGCACAAAGTTCTTAGGCGTGCGAACGTGGACGGCTCCCATGAGGCTCCTTGGTCATAAATATGGAACGCATAGCTGCGCGTTCCGTCAATGGGTTGAAAAGGGTGGGCATAGTTTGCCCGAAAGAAGCGGCACGGCTCGGCGGCGAGTCGTCGATGCCTACAGGCGCTTGAGGATCACATAACGGTTGAGCTCGCCGCTGCGACCGTCGGCATGGAAACGCTCAAGCTCGCGCACGGGGACCTCGCCGCTTTTGTAGAACGTACGGACGCCGCGCACCAGGTCGGTGATCTGTTGATCGTCAAAGTGATGGCAATAGCGGTAGGCGTGGCGGTCGTTTTGCCAGCCAATGAGGTGGTCGCCGGCTTCAAACTGCGCGGAATCGTAACCCTCAAACGGCGGGGTGAGCTCGGCGCGGGCTTCGGCTCGAACGGCCTTGCGCGCCATGCGCTCGTCGTTCATAAACTCCCAAAAGCTGATGGCGATGATGCCGCCCGGGCGCGTTTGCCGCACCAGGGCGTCGAGCACGCGTACGCGGTACTCGCACGACGGCACGTGGTGCATAAAGCCAAAGCAGACCGAGATATCGGCGAGCGGGGCGTCGAAAAGCACGTCGGGTGTTTCGGCGGGGTTGAGCTTCATGAGGGCGTCGAGCACGTCGAGTTCCTGGAAGTGCAGGTTGGGAATGCGCAGCGCGTGGCCATGTGCATCGATGGCCAGGTCTTGACACGAGTCGACGCCATAGAACTCAAACGGGCAGCTGGCATCTGCCGAGGGGTTTGCGCCGTCGACGCCCTTGGCGGCAAGTGCGCCGCCGGCGGCAAAGTTTTCGAATCGCATATTGCCGCAGGCGAGATCGAAGACGCGGACGGGATGCTCGATCGTGGCGACGTCGAGCTGTTCGAGCGCGATGTCCATGGTGCGCACCCAGCCGGGCCACGGGGCCTGGCGCGTATCGGAAAAGGAGGCGGAGTGCTCGCGATAGAACGTGTTGTTGAGCTGGATGAGCGATGAGGCGAAATCGCGGTTCACGGCGCGGAACTCCCTCCGTTGGCGGTGCGGAATAAACAGTATGACCATACTACCGTTAACGCCGCAACGGGGACAACCGAGCTGCGGCTCATTGCTTTGTTTGGACACATTTCCGCAGCTCATATGTGCCCGCAACCGCCAGTTGTCAAAAATCTCACTAGAATAGGTGGCATGCTTTTGGCGGTGGCGGATAGATTTTTAACTGTGCAAGGCGCCTTAAGAACAAAAACGGTCCGGCGGCACGGCTGGCATCACATAGGAGGAACCATGAATGTAGAAACTGCGCAGCGGCTCGCCGACCTTCGCCGCAGCAAGGGCTTTAGCCAAGAAGGGCTGGCGCGAAAGCTGGGGCTGTCGCGCCAGGCGGTTAGTAAATGGGAGCGTGCGGAGAGCTCGCCCGATACCGAGAACCTGATCTCGCTCGCCAAGCTCTATGGCGTGAGCCTGGACGAGCTGCTCAATCCGAGCGACGAGATCGAGGACGATATCGAGTTTGAGAACGAGGACCGCGCCCGCCAGCGCGAGGCCGAGGCGGCAGAGCGCGCGCGTACCCATGAGGCGGCGGCGCGCGCTACCGAGGCGGCAACGCAGGCGAGTGATGCTGCGGCCAAGGCAGCGCAAGCGGCAAGCTGGAGTGCGCAGGCCGCCAATGCCGCTACGGCACAGGCGACGAGTGGCACCGCGGTAGGCTCGACTCCGGTGAAGGGCCCGTTCCAGTCGTTCCCGTATTGGGCTGTGTGCTGGCTACTGTTCTTTTTGCTGATGTTCCTGTTTGGCGCCGGCCCCTTTGCCGCACTGATCTTCTTTACGATTCCCATCTATCACTGGGTGGCGCGTGCGCTCGATGGTGATTGGGCACGCGGGGATATTCAGGTTGGTCCGGCGCCGGCGGCGGTCAGGGCCCAGGGGAAGGATACTTCTGCGGAACCTGATGCTGACGTGGCTACCGCGGCCACCGCTGAGCCATGTGCCAAAGAAGGTGACGAATGATGAAGCTTTCGCATGAATCCAAGCTGCGCCTGGGCGTCGGCATCGGAGCGTTTGTACTGATTATCGGGCTTGTTTTTGGCGTTTCGCGGACTTTGATTCATTTTGATGGCCCGTGGGATCTCGACGATGTTATACCCGGCTTGTCCGGTATGGACGATGTGGTTGATGACGACGATTTTATGAACGATGGCGGTAACTATTCCGCTCGGCCTCAGCAGCTTTCGTGTACGACCTTTGATGCCGATGAGTTTCGCTACCTCGATTTCGATATCGATGCGGCTACGGTGGACGTCAAGGTTATTGATGGTAACAAGGCTCGCGTTATCGAGCGGGGACGCGTTGCCAATGGTATGGATGCCTCCAAGGCCGCGACGCAGAACATCGCATCCGTCGAGGACTCGACGCTCAAGGTTTCCCAGTTTGGAAGTGATGACGGTAAGGCAATCGATCGCTCAGTTACGGTCGAGCTGCCGCGCCGTGTTGCCGAACATCTGAAGGGAGTCAACGCGCACGTGGGCTCGGGTGATCTGCAGATTGCCGGTGTCACCTGTGATGGTTTCGACCTTTTCCTGGGTGCGGGAGATGTAGAGTTTGCGGGCAGCGTGACTGATGCGCTCAGTGCTGAGGTCGGTTCGGGCGATGTGACGTTCGAGCTCTACCAGGCCCCCGCGAAGTCGATGGACGTAAGCGTGGACTCGGGCGATGTGGAGATGACGGTTCCGAACTCTACGGGCTTTAAGGCGAGCCTCACCGTGGGCAGCGGTGACTTCGAGAGCGATTTCCTTCCGCTTGGCTACGATGGCGAGACCATATTGAATCTTGAATTCGACAACGGCGATAAGTCTGCTACGTATCGTTTCGAGGTCGGTTCGGGCGACATGTCGTTTGATCCGGAGTGACATGCGGTTTTCGGAGATCGGTACATATAGGCATGCTCTTTGATGAAGGCGCCGAAGCCGAGATCGGCTCCGGCGCCTTTGCCTTTACAATGGGGACATGGAACAGATTATCTTGAACATACTCGAGGCCCTGCGTCGCGGCGAGACCGTGGACGACAAAGCGCTCGTCAAACTGATACATGCCGAGGCGCGCCGTGAGGGTGCCGACAAACGCGATTTGGCCAAGCGCCGTCTGCTGCCGTTCTACCAGCGGGTTAAACGTGAGGAGCCGGTTCGGTGGGCTGCGTGGAATGTCGATTCCGATCTGGAGCGTCAACTGCTGCAGGTCCTGCGTATGAAGCCGCGCCGAACGGCCTCGGGCGTGGCGACCATTACCGTCATTACCAAGCCCTGGCCATGCTCGGGCGATTGCCTGTTTTGCCCCAACGATCTGCGCATGCCCAAGAGCTATCTGCACGCCGAGCCGGCATGCGCCCGTGCGGAGCAAAATTGCTTTGACCCGTATCTGCAGGTGAGCGCTCGCCTGACCGCGCTTTCGCAGATGGGGCATGCGACCGATAAGATCGAGCTCATTGTGCTTGGCGGTACCTGGAGCGACTATCCGGAAGGCTATCAGACATGGTTTATGTCGGAGCTTTTCCGTGCACTCAATGACGATGCCGTCGCCGGCGTGGCGGCCAACCCCATGTTGGCACGTCCGGGCATCAGCCGTGCCGAGGCGGGGCGTCTGCTCGATGACGCTCCCGCCGATGCCCTGCCGCCTGTGGTAGCGGAGCGCCGTGAGCGCTATCGGGCCGCCGGCATTGCGACAGACGAGGTCGAGCTTGCTGCCGGCGTTGCCGACGAGCAGGGGCGTGTGGATGCTGCCGTGGGCGGCTATAACCGTGCGGTGCGTCGTCTGTACGGTCCCGGTACGCCGTGGGGCGAGGTCACTGAGTGGCAGACGGCAACGATGGAGGAGCTTGAGCGTCAGCAGCGCATCAACGAGACGGCGAAGCATCGCGTGGTGGGGCTCGTTATCGAGACGCGCCCCGATGCCGTAACGCCGCAGGCGCTTACGCTCATCCGCCGCCTGGGCTGCACCAAGATCCAGATGGGTATTCAGAGTCTCGACCAACATTTGCTCGATATCAACGAGCGTCGTATTTCGGTGGCTCAGATCGAGCGGGCGTTTTCGCTTGCGCGTCTGTTTGGCTTTAAGATCCACGCGCATTTTATGCTCAACTTGCTGGGCGCCACGCCCGAGGGGGACAAGCGCGACTACGAGCGCTTTATGACCGAGGGGGCCTTTATGCCCGACGAGGTCAAGGTCTACCCGTGCGCGCTCATCGAGGGCTCGCGTCTGGTGGGCCGCTATGAGCGCGGCGAGTGGCGCCCCTATACCGAGGAAGAACTGCTCGATGTGCTGGCCGACGACATCGTGGTGACGCCGGCGTTCTGCCGCATCAGCCGCATGATCCGCGACTTTAGCTCCGACGACATCATGGTGGGCAACAAGAAGCCCAACCTGCGTCAGCTCGTTGAGAACCGCCTGGCTGCTCGGGGTGACGGTGCGACGGTGCGCGAGATTCGCTATCGCGAGATCAGTACCGCGGGTGCCGACCTGGATGAACTGTCTCTTGATGAGGTCGCTTACGAGACGCCGGTGACGCGTGAACGCTTTTTGCAGTGGGTGACGCCCGAAGGCAAGATCGCCGGCTTTTTGCGTCTGTCGCTGCCCGTTCGCGCTTTTGTTGCCGCACATGCGGACGAGTTGCCGACGATGCCGGACGAGGCGATGATTCGCGAGGTACACGTGTATGGCATGGCGGCGCGCGTGGGGGATCAAGGCCAGGCAGCCCAGCACCATGGATTGGGACGGTCGCTGGTGGAGCGTGCGTGCCATATTGCTCGGGACGCGGGCTATGCGCGCATCAACGTGATCAGCGCGATTGGTACGCGCGAGTACTATCGCCATCTTGGATTTTATGACTATGGCCTTTATCTGCAAAAGGAGCTCTAGATGAACAAGCCGAGTGTTTCTGCCGGCGTCGTTGCCGGCGTTGCTCTGGGGGCCGCGGCGCTTGGTGCGGCCGCCGTCGCTGTTCGTGCTGCCTGTCTGCAGGTTGCGCGAACCCGCAATGGGTTGGCGCGTGTGAAGCGCGTGCACGACGAGGGCGGCGACGAAGTCCGCGTATTGGTACAAGGCGGCGTCTACCAAAGTGCAAGCTACGTTGGCGAGCGTTGGGCGGAGCCCGTCTTTACGTACTATCGTTCGTTTGACGACGTGTTTGAGGCCGAGGATGCGATGCGCGACGCTTACGGTCACGGTATCGACCGCATGCTTATGCTGGGCGGCGGCGGGTTTGCCTATCCCAAGTTCGCGCTGATGTCGCACGAGGACTTGTGCATGGACGTTATCGAGTATGACGGAGAGATTACGCGCCTAGCGCGCCGCTGGTTCTACCTGGACGAGCTGGAGCGTGCGGTGGGCGACCGCTTGCGGGTGATTACCGCTGAGGCTCGCTCGTATTTGGGTGTGACGAGCGTGGGCCATCGTCGCTACGACGTGGTCGTGAGCGATTGCTTTGGCGGTGTCGAGCCCGTACGCGAGCTGGCGACGGTTGAGGCGTTGCGTTTGGTGCGAGGCAGCCTGAACCCCGGGGGTATCTACGTTGCCAATATCGTGAGCGCAAACGAGGGGAGCGACGTAACGTTCCTGCGCGATTGCGCCGCCACGGCGCTCGAGGTGTTCGCCCACGCCTGGGTGGTCCCATGTGGCGATGCAGAGTTCGGCGGCGAGGAGAATTATCTGCTCATCGCCAGCGACGGCGACTACGCCTTTGCCGAAGCTGTGCCCTTCGACACCGACTTCCTCGGCACCGTCCTTCACGACAAGTAAGTCTCCCCGTCCCAAAAAGGACTGGTCTTAGGCGTGGTCGCGCCAGCTGAGGACGCGCTGCTTCATGCCCTCGATGTCGAGCACGCCTTCGGCGAAGCCTTTGCGCACGAGCTCTTCGGGAACAAACTCGTCGTAGCGGTCAAAATAAGGCACCTCGCCGGGATAGACGAGCTCGATGGGATCGAAGTCCTTCTCGGCCTCGGCGGCGAGCACCTCAAAGAACGTCTCCTCATCGGCCTTCATCTTAAACTGCATAAAGTACGGGCGTGATGGGTCGAGTCCGCGAAGGCCCAGCTCAGCGGCACATTTAATCTTGAGCATGCGCTCGAGCGCCAAAAAGGCGTAGCTGCCCAGCCAGGGGAAGAGCACCCAGGTATCGCCGCCCAGGTTGATGAGCGGCTTAGTTCCCGCGCCCGAAAGCTTGGCCGTATGACGAGCCTGCGCTAAGCGGGCCCGTGCGTTACCCATGAGGTACGGATATGTCGCGTGCTCGTTGAGCGCCTTGCGCATGCGCTCGAGTACGTGTGTATTGATGTCGCCGGGGCAGTCGCCAAAGTAGGCCGGCACCCGGCCCTTGACCTGCGTGGCAAAGACAGTGTGGCGCTTCCAGTCCACTTCCTCGACAATCCAGCAGTGTCCGGCGATGGCGATGCGCTCACCGGGCGGGGGCGGATTAACAATCGTGCCCAGCTCGGCCGATTCGCTCCGGACGGTAAACTCCTCGTTTTCCTGGAACACGGCGTAGAACTTAAAGTTGTTGATGACGCGCTCGCCCGCGAGACCCACGATGAGCCCGCCACCTTCGGTGACCTGGATATGGTCGATCTTAATGAGGTGACGTAGCAGCACACGGTAATCGTCTGCCGAGATACGGTGGAAATAGCTGAGCGTGAGCACGCGCTGGGCAAGTTCGGCCGGCGTGAGCTCGCCGGTGCTGGCGAGGGTCGACATAGTCTGGTGATAGAGCAGGCTGTAGGGGAGTCGATCGAGCTCGGGCGGCTCGACCCACTTTTCCTCGCGATAGAGTTGTACGAGCGCGATACCCTGCAGGAGCTTCCAGGGAATGGTTTCGGGCATCATCGTGCGCGGCTCGGGTTCTTCCTCGCGCATGACAAACCACATCTCGGGCGGAAGGTCGCGGCGTCCCGTGCGCCCCATGCGCTGCAAAAAGGAGCTGACGGTAAACGGCGCGTCAATCTGGAAGGCGCGCTCCAGGCGGCCGATATCGATACCGAGCTCCAGCGTAGAGGTGGTGACGGTTGTCTGCGCCTGCTCCTCGTCGCGCATGAGCTCCTCGGCCGTCTCGCGCAGCGATGCCGAAAGGTTGCCGTGATGGATTAGAAAGCGGTCGGGCTCGTGTCGACTTTCGCAGTAGCTGCGCAGCATGGAGCACACGGCCTCTGCCTCCTCGCGCGAGTTGGCAAAGACCAGGCACTTGCGGCCGCGCGTATGCTCAAAGATATAGCCCATACCGGGGTCGGCGTTGTCGGGCGCCGTGTCGGTGGGGTTGAGAAGCGCCTGCTCGGTCGCTCGTGGGATGTCGACTTCGCCCTCGGGGGCCGAGGAAGTGCGACGGTCCTTGGGTGCGGCCTTGCCCCGTGCCCGCTCACGACGTTGACGGCGCTCCTCTTGTGTGAGCTGCCCGCTGTGACGCATGTCTTGGGCGCCGGCGGGCAGTGCCGTGGGCGCCACCGCCTCGATGCGCTCGCATGCGAGCACTTCGGCTTCCTGCGGACCTGTGCCTACGAATCCCCGCTGCTGTGCCTGGGGACCCGAGTTGTAGAAGTGCTCCATGGAGATACGCCACACGCGACGCGGTTCCTCAAAACGGGGGATAACGCAGTCGCGTCCCGTTCCCTGCGAGAGAAAGGCACCCGTGCGCTCGGGGTCGCCGATGGTGGCCGAAAGGCCAATGCGGCGGGGCTGCACGCCTGCCATGCGCGAGAGGCGCTCGATAAGACAGAGCGTCTGCCCGCCGCGGTCGCCGCGCATGAGCGAATGAACCTCGTCGATGACGACGTAGCGCAGGTCGCAAAACATGCGGGGGATCGCCATGTGCTTATGGATCAGGAGCGCCTCGAGCGATTCGGGCGTAATCTGAAGGATACCGCTCGGCTTTTTGATGAGCTTAGCCTTGTGTGACTGCGAGACATCGCCATGCCAGTGCCAGACGGGGATATCGGCTTCTTCGCACAGGTCGTTGAGGCGGACGAATTGGTCGTTGATGAGCGCCTTGAGGGGGCCAATGTAGAGGGCGCCCACGCTTGCGGGCGGGTTCTCCCAAAACTCGGTCAGGATGGGAAAAAAGGCTGCCTCGGTTTTGCCGGAAGCCGTGGATGCCGTCAGGAGCACATTGTCCTGCGAGTTAAAGATGGCATCTGCCGCCGCAACCTGGATAGAGCGCAGGCTCTCCCAATCGTGGGAGTAGATGAAGTCTTGGATAAACGGGGCGTAGCGGTCAAAGGCGTTCACGGGGCCTCCTTTCAAAAACGAATCTCTCAACGCGGTGGGCAGTGGCTTGCTGCATTACTGCCTCGACGTTTGCCCAGATAAAACCTGCCAAAATAAACCTGTCCCTTTTTGGCAGGTTAGATGGTGAATTCGGCGAAGTTACGGTCGCCGTCTGCGGTGCCGGTGTCGCCTGTTGCGGCTGCCGGCGCCAGCGCGTCGCCACCAACGCTTTGCAGCAGCTCCGCCACATTTGCATCGGGGTTCTGACACAGGATATCGAGCAGTTCGATAAAGTCACGAATGACTTCACGCGGCGTCAGATGCGTGTCGGCTCCCACACGACCGAACTCGATCTTGAGGAAGTCCACCAAGTCGTTCTCGGTAAGCGTGGGCGTCCAGCCAAAGTAGCCGGCGTGAATTTGCATGAGTTTTTCGATCAGCACCAGCAACTCCTCATAGGTGAGTGGCTGCAGGCGGATGATGGGCGCGAGCATGTCCTTAAGGTCCTCGCGCGCAAAGCGGCCCTGAGCGAGTCGGCTGCGCAGGGCCTCGTAGGAGAACACGCCTCGGCGGCGGTCTTCGATAGAGGTTGGAGTGCCGCCCATGATCATGCCCAGGTACTGCGCCTTGCCCTGGAGCGTGTCGTTGTACATAGTCAGGATCTTCTCGTAGTTGTATTGGCGCGTGATCGCGTTGGGAATCTTGTACAGATTCACGAGTTCGTCGATGAGCACCAGCATGCCCTTGTATCCGCTGCAGACCAAAAAGCGTGCAATGAGCTTAACGTAGTCGTACCAGTCGTCATCGCTGATGATGGTCGAGGAGTCCAGCTCAGCGCGTGCCTCGCTCTTGGTGCGGTACTCGCCGCGAATCCATTTGGTCACGCGACTCATAGCTTCTTCGTCGCCCTCCGAGACAGCCATGCGATAGCGGCGGAGCATGCGGGCGAAGTCGAAGCCGTGGACCATTTCCTCGAGCGGCGCCAGTTGGGCATTGACGGCAGACTCGTCGGCATCGGCACACGAGGCGACCCAGCGATCGAGGATTAGGTTGAGTGCACCGCCCTCGGGGCGCGTCTTGGTCGATATATTGCGGATGAGCTCGCGGTAGGTGGCAAGGCCCTGTCCCTGACCGCCCTGCAGACGGCGCTCGGGCGACAGGTCGGCATCAGCGACGACGAATCCCTCGCCCATGGCGTGCGTGCGGATGGTCTGGAGCAAAAAGCTCTTGCCGGCGCCGTAGCGACCGACTAAAAAACGGAAGCTTGCGCCGCCATCGGCGATGAGACTCAGATCGGTAAGCAGGGCGCGGATCTCGACCTCGCGCCCTACGGTGATGTAAGGAAGGCCGATGCGCGGGACCACGCCGCCCTTGAGCGAGTTAAGGATAACGGCGGCGACGCGTTTGGGTACACGGGGCGCTGCGGATGCGGTATCACTCATGGTCTAGGTATCCTCTCACGTCTGCTTTGTAGTCCTCGATAATCTGTGGCCCTGCCGCGCTAAATTCAATTACGGTGTCACCCACCAGGTCAAAGAGCGCCTCGTTGATGCTATCGACGAGCATGTCCTCGCTCTGTCCCGAGTGCGCCACTGCCGATGTCGCTTGCGCTGCGTTTTGCTCGAGCAGTGCGCGAAGGAAGGCATCTGCGGCGGGCGCGAGTTCGTTTGTGGCTTCAGCGGGCGCAGCAGCTGCGAACGCGGGCGTCGGCGCGAGAAGCGGTGCCACGACACCAAACTGTTCGGTGGATATGGTCGGCTCGTCGGTCAAGTCCTGCCGAATGGGTGTCACGACCGCCTCGACAATCGCGTCGGTTACGGGCTCGGCTTCCGGTTGCCCTGAGTCCGCTGCCTCGGCTTCTGCGGACGCGCCGTCCTCGCGTTCCTCGTCGATCAAAAGCGCTTCGCGCGTTTGCGCAGCGGCGCTCCGAATGTGCCCCAGCTGACTCAGATCGATATCGATCTTGACGGGCTGGTGTACGGCGTCCCACGAAAGCCATGCCACAATCTCGTCATCGATAATTTTGGCCAGATATTTGGGGACCTTTTCTTCCTTAAGGGGATGGGCGGGGTCCAGCGCCAGGCGCAGGCGTTGGTCGCAGGCGCGCATCATTTCACCGAGCTTGCTGCTCTTTTGCCTACTACCGTGGATGCGCATGCATTCCCAAAAGCCGTTTTGGCAACGGTAGATATGGATAGGATCCAGGCGATATTCGCAGTCCTCGTGGCGCTCGGGCGCAAAGAATACGGCCGAGGCAAACATGGTGTAGGGCATGGCCGTCTCCTCCCCAAATAAACTCGCCACGATGCCGGTCTTTCGGTGCGTGTCATAGTAGCGCGCCATACGGACATACACGGCGCATGCCACGTGGCGCAGGTCGCGATGGTGGGAACGGTCGAGCCGTGAGTTATTCAGGTTGTACGTGGAGAGGGCGTTTATAGCGGTCATGAGTCGCTCCTCGCCTGCCTCGTCGGGCGGAAGGGGGAGCGTGGGCTCGGAGGTTTTGCGACGCTTAGAGGTCTGGCCGGACGGTGCCTGTGCTGGTACAAGGTCTCGAGCCGCGCGCCGCAGCTCGATAAGGGCGTTATCGAACATGACGGTTTTAGAGTCGCGAAGCAGCTTGGGGTCGAGCCCGTGGAACACGGCGTAATCTTGCAGCCACACGCGTGCAAACCGGTCGATGCCGGGCTCGAAGGCACGGTAGGCATCCCAAAAGGCCTTGATCTTGCTAAAGCCATCGAGCGGGTCATCAACGCCGATGCCGCAGATCAGCTCATAGAGATACAGGAAGGCAAAGGACGTAGACGTTTCCTCGACGGTTCCGCGGCGCACTTGGGCACGCCAGGTAAAGTAGCCGCGCAGCTGCCGGTCGCTCATGGCGTTGTAGGTGGGAAAGTACGACTTAAAGGTGCCGTTGTAGGGACAGTCGTCCTCAAAGTCGGCCATCAGCAGGCCCTGGCGGTAAAAAAGCTCGGCTTCCGAAAGCCAGCGGCCCGCACCGCCCTTGGGGTCATCCTGCCAGCGCGATATCTCGCGCATTTTGCGGTACTGGTCGGGGAGGAAATTCTGCATCTGTCGGCCGGTTTTGAGAATCGGCTCGTCTGCGTAGATTTCGTTTGAGAAACGGGCGGACTGATGGGTCCGAGCCTCGGCCATAATGCGCTCGATGAGCATTTTGATGTCCTGGTCGGCCACCGCTTCTCCTCTCCTAACGCAGCTTCGGTGACCTCATATCATAGCACAGCATCAAACAGGTGTTCGAGATACTGCTGCGTAGATAGATTTAGAACAGGAGGGCGTAGATGACGGCGATGACGACGGAGGGAAGCATATTGGCCGTACGGAAGGTCTGAGGACGGATGAGGTTGACGCCGACGCAGAAGATGAGCATGGAGCCTACGAGCGAAAGGCTGTTGAGGGCCGCTGTGGTCATGATGGGGGAGAGCGCGCCGGCAAACAACGTGATCGTCCCCTGGAACACGGCGACGGGCAGGGCCGAGAAGATGCAGCCGCGGCCAAGCGAGGCCGTCATGGTGCAGACGATGATGCAGTCCAGTGCGCCCTTGAGGGCAAGCGTTGACCAGTCGCCGAGCAGGCCGTCCTGGATCGATCCCACAATGGCCATGGCGCCAATGCACACGGTGAGTGAAGTCGAGACAAAAGCGTTGGTGAACTCGTTATCGCCCTCACTGCCAGTCTTGCGCTTGAGCCATTCGCCAAGGTTCTCGATGGCGGCTTCCAAGTTGACGGCCTCGCCGATGAGCGAACCGACCGCAAATGAGACGATGAGCATGGTGGTACCGGTGGTCGCCAGCGCCTTCCCATCGATAAGGAGCATCTTTTGCATGGTGCCGCCAAGGCCGATAAACAGGACGCACTGCCCCGATGCTTTTATGAGCGTGTCTTGGATGCGCGGTGTAATGAAGCGGCCGCCCGCTAATCCCAAAAGACCGCCCGCAATCAAAAGCACAACGTTGATGATTGTTCCCAAGCCCGGCATGAGCCCTCCCGTATTGATGCCAACGTGGCAATCGTAGCAGAGTGGAATGCGAGGTACATCGCGACTCATCTAATACGTTATATAAGTGGCATTAGCAGCGACGCGCAGCATTTAAGCCTCAGGTGGTTGTCGGGACATAGGGATAGTATTCAAAGCGCAGTGTCATAAGCCGCTGTGGGGATTCAATAGCCGCGGCAATGATATTGGCATCGCGGGCACGATCAAACCCTTCGAGTTCGATCTGATACGAGACGTCTTGCATAATGTCCAGACGTCGCCAGGCTAGGAGTGTGTCACCATCGAATTCTAAGGTCTTGCCTCCGTCTGGAGCAACGGCGTATAAACGCAGCTTGGCGGTGGTTGCAGGGTCGACAACCGTGACCTTTTTAATTTCGTTTCGAGTATTCTTGGCGCCCAACAAGGTGAGCAGTGTTGGGGCCACGACCTCGCCCGATGGCAAAAAGACGACTTCGATGGATTCAGGAAATGCGATGATGGCTGACTTGCGGACGGGCTGATTGGCGGCGGCAACTTCGATGTTCGCAGCGTCGATGACCTCTGTGTGGTCGAGCGCGGCAAGCACGCAGCAGTTACCTTCATCGATCTCTTGAGGATCAGCAAGCCCCAGACTGTCCGCGAGCTCGGGATCGTTTGGATCGGCAGCGGGCTCATTCGGCGCTTCGAAAGAAGCTGGGACGCTGTTTGTCGGCGACGGCGTGTCGCCCGCACCTGCTTCTTTATCCGCGCTCTCTTCTTGTATGGTTACGTTGATGGGTTCGTCGTTTGGGGGGAGCGTCTTGGCGTCAAGCGCGGAGGGGAGAATTCCGATGGCTCCGGATCCGTTCCACTCCATTTCGAGAAGCGCCGGGTCGGCAAGAATGCGTTGCCTGCTTTGCGCGTGGGCATCGATTTCAATAGGGCCTGCCTCTATCCCTCGTGTAAGGCTGAGTGATCCGGCTGGCTTCTCGAAATGAGCGTCTGTGTCTTTGGTACTGACGGCGTAGAACAGCAGGGACGCTTCTCCCGCCGCGACGGCATCGGTGCCGGCTTTGGTCAGCCGCAACGATACCGTGAATGAGAGGGTGGGCTGCGCATCGTCTGCATTCGCGGCGGCGCAGCCCAGACATATACCGCCTCCTTTCTCGAAAAACGTACCGTCGAAGGCGACCTTCGCTCCGTTCGCCGAGTCATCGACCGAAGCGGTGTCGATGCGCAGCTCTAAATTGCATGGATCGCCATCTGCATCGAGCACAACCGAGCGCCACGTGCAGACGGCGCACCCCGCTTGGGAGCCGTTTGCCTTGTTCGAACGATTGATATCCACGACTATCGAGCCGTCCGTATTACGACGAAGGCATCCCGAGGTCGAGATTGCGGCCTGTGCGATCGAAAAACGCTTGCACGCAATGGCGCTCGACGGATTTGGTGCGGAGCTTAGGGCTGCTGGTAAGGAGTCTGCCATGACGGGAGTCGCCCAAGCGGCGACAGGCGTTCCGGTTGCGAGCGCGCCGCAGAGTGCGACGACGGGCAAAAGGTTCTTCGATGTCATGGGGTCTCCTTAGCTAATTTAGTGCGGCCTGTCCGTGTTTTGTTTCTGGCTGCGTTTGATGTGCAGACTGAGGCCGGCGGTTCCCGCGCCTGCTGCTGTGGCGCCTGCTGCCAAGAGCCATCGTCTGTCGCCTGTCTGCGCCAACGGTTCCTCGCGGTCGCCGCGGTCGAGCTCCGAGAGGTCGACCGTCACTTGCGTGGCGGCCTGCGCCTGTTCTTGCTGGGCAAAGGCCATGGCTGGCCCAAACGCTAGGATGCTGACGGCGGCGGCCAGGGCGACGGCCTTATGCCGTGTGCACACCGGGCTCGACCGTCCAGGTGATCGTCGCAACCTGATCGCCTTCGCCGGTTACGCGGAAGATGTCGCGCGTGACGCGGGCGACGTTTCCGCTTGTCTTGAGCTTGATTTTGTCCGTGCCGCCGGCAATGCCCTGGTAGCCCATGTCGAAGGCTGCATTCTTGGAAAGATCGAGGCCCGTCCCCTGCATTGCGGCGCTGGCGTTCTGGAGCGCGCCGTCGGGGCCGACCTTAAAGTCGATGGAGTTCTGCGCGGTTCCGGCCTTGGCGTCGGCGGCAATGGTCCAGGTGTTCATGGCGTCGATCTTCATGTTGGTGACATGGATGCCGTAGGCCGAATGATTGTCGATGGTGGTCGCGTCTTCTGAGGGGCCCTGAAGCGTGCCGTCGGCCTTGGCGACGAAGGGAATAACCGTCGGAACTTTGAACTCAACGTTGTCGATCTCGGTCCTGACCATTACTTTCGTGGTTCCAACGCGCCCGGCCGCCATAGCTGGCGTCGGGGCGGCGCCCATTGCGAGCGCGAGCGCGAGCCCTGCGCCCACGACGAGCGCTCTGGCTCCGTTCATGTTCCTGGTGATGTCCATGGTCGTTCCTTTCTATTCGCCGCGGGCCGTCCCCGCGATGATTGGACGAATGCTGGTGAATTGCGTGCGGTGCCGCGTCGGCCGGAAAAACTAGTTCTTGGCTTGCTCAACCCGTACCTTGACACGTGTCGGATTGCCGTGGCTGTCGAGGGTCTTGGCATCGAGTGCCTGGATCTCGATGTACGCCTCGCCTTCTTTGATGTCGCCGGCGGGGCACGTCTCGATTGTCTTGCCGGTCTCGACCACATCGGATTCGTATATGGTCTCGTCGTTTTGGATGACGCGGAATCGCTGGGGAAATTTATTGTCTTGGACGTTTTGCACGTTGACGCGCAGCTTGCCGTCCTCCTGCAGCTGAGCGACCGGCGCGACCGAAATCGTCATCATGTTGTCGCGGACGATGGCGTCGAGCTCATCTTGGATTTCCTGGCGCGTTTTGCCCTCGGCCGTCGTAACCGAAGCGCCCGCCTCGGGTACGGGCTGCGACTGCCAAACGTATAGTCCTACGGCGACAAGGGCACAGACGATGGCCAAGCAGGCAACGATGAGCTTCTTGCGACGACCCAGGCCTGCAAAGTGGGGTGGCTTCTTCGCGCTCATGCGGCATCCTTGGCGGTATAGACGCGCGCAAAGGTGGACGGGTCCGCTCCAAAGAGCATGTGAAGCATCAGACGGCGCGAGTAGACGAGCTCGTCGAAGTCGGGAGGGAGCTCGATGTCGTGGATATGCGCGATGTGGTGGGCGAGCGCCGAGAACGACTCGGGGTCGCAGATCACATCGGTGGTAACGTGGTAGACCGTCGTATCGGGGAATGCCTCTTCGTCGAAAGGCAGGAGATGGGGATCGTCGTCGACTTCGATGGCGATGCCGTACTGGGGCCAGTAATATGCCATGGGAACCTCCCTGCTTCTGGGCCAAAACTTCTATCGGTTTTGGCTGTCGACGCCGACCTTATCAGCCGCTACTTGACCAATTTCTGACCAAATGCTTGACGGATTGGCGTCTCCGCAGGTAAAAGGCGGCAAAAAATACTCCAACTTTTTTCGAGCGACAATCGCGCGGTCGGCGACGGCGGGGCCATATGTGTCAAAAGCATCGTCTGCCGAGGAAATCAAGCCGCTCGCCGAATTGCACGAACGTAAAAAACGCCAATTATGGAGACGGTCTCGAACACGTCGACGAAACGATGCGGTAACATCTCCCTGCAAACACTGTAGTTAGCTAAAGGGGGAGTTCGCGTGTCTGCAACCATCAAACCCTTCACCGACGAGTTCGAAGAGTATGGCCGCGATGAATCTCGCGCATCGGGCGAGGCCTCGAGCATCTCGTTTCCGACAACGGAAAACGAGGTCCGTGCCATTTTGGAAAAGCTCCATGCCGAGCGTGTTCCGGTAACGTTTCAGGGCGCCCGAACCGGCCTTGCCGCCGGCGCCGTGCCCCACGGCGGGCATATCCTCAATACTTCCCGTATGAATCGCTATTTGGGCCTTCGCCGCGATGAACAAGGCCAATTTCTGCTGCGCGTGGAGCCGGGCGTTGTGCTCTCGGAGCTGCGCAAGCAGCTGAGCAAGAAGGTGCTGCCGACCGCTGGTTGGGACCAGGCATCGCTTGAGGCCTACGAGGAGTTCCAAGAGGCTCCCGAGCAGTTTTTTCCCACCGATCCCACCGAGGCGTCTGCCTGTCTGGGCGGCATGGCGGCATGTAACGCCTCCGGTGCCCGCAGCTACGCCTACGGCCCCATGCGCCCACATATCACGGGACTCCACGTCGTGCTGGCTGATGGCGATTTGCTTGAGCTTCGGCGCGGCGAGGCTTTTGCCCAGGGCCGCCACCTGTCGCTCGTGACGGCAGCGGGCCGTACACTCGAGCTCGATCTTCCCGGCTATACCATGCCCAAGACAAAAAATGCTTCGGGCTATTTCGTTGCTGACGATATGGATGCCATCGATCTGTTTATCGGTGCGTGTGGCACAATCGGCGTCATCACCGAACTCGAGATTGCCCTGCAGGTGGCACCCGCGGTCGTTTGGGGCGTGAGCTGCTTCTTCGACAGCGAAGACAAGGCCGTGTCCTTCACCGATTCTGTGCGTCCCGTCCTGTCCCATGCGGCTGCCATCGAGTACTTCGATGCTGGCGCCCTGGATATTCTACGTCGCCAGCGCGAGCAGTCGACGGCGTTTGCCTCGCTGCCTGCGCTCGACAAAGACGCCAAGGTCTGTGTCTACGTGGAGCTCGACTGCGACGACGAAGCCCAGGCGACTGAGGAGCTGTATCACTTGGGGTGGGTACTGGAGCTTGCGGGCGGCAGTGACGATGCGACATGGGTCGCGCGCACCGAGGTCGATCGCGAGTGTCAGCGATTCTTCCGCCATGCGGTGCCCGAGAGCGTCAACATGCTCATCGACGAGCGCCGCCGCATGGATCCCACCATCACCAAACTGGGTTCGGACATGTCGGTGCCCAACGCGCACTTGGCCGATGTTATCGCCCTCTATCGCCGCACGCTGGCGGAAAGTGGGCTTGAATCTGCCGCCTGGGGGCATATCGGTAACAACCATCTGCATGTGAACATTCTGCCGCGCGATGCACAGGATTATCGCCGCGGCGCAGAACTCTTTGCCCAGTGGGCTTCCGAGGTCACGGCCATGGGCGGTGCCGTCTCCGCAGAACACGGCGTCGGCAAGATCAAGGCGGGCTTCTTGGAGACGATGTACGGTCACGAGGCCATGGTCGAGTCGGCGCGGCTCAAGCTCCAGCTCGATCCTGCCGGGCAGCTGGGTCGCGGTAACCTGTTTTCGGAGAAGCTCTTGGATGAGCTCGTCCAGAAGGGGGGCGCGTGAAGATGAGCGATTTCCATATGGTGGTGTGCGTCAAGGCCGTGCCGGGCAGCACCGAGGTCAAGATGGACCCCAAGACCAATACCATCGTGCGCGATGGCAAGCAGGCGGTCATTAATCCCTTTGATGCGAGCGCTTTGGAATGCGCGCTGGCGCTGAAGGACGACTTTATCGGCTTTGGCATGGATGTGCGCGTGACGGTGGTGTCGATGGGCATCCCCGCGACCGAGTCGCTGCTGCGCGACTGCATCGCTCGAGGCGCCGACGATGCGCTGCTGCTGACCGATCGCGCCTTTGCAGGTGCCGATACCCTGGCAACCACCTATGCCCTCAAGTGCGGCATCGAGGCGCTCGACGAGGACTTCGACCTGCTCATCTGCGGCAAGATGGCGGTGGATGGCGATACGGCCCAGATTGGCCCCGAGCTTGCCGGTGCCTTTGATATTCCCTGCGTGACCGACGTGAGCTGCGTGCAGAGCGCGGGCTTTACGACCTGTGGCTCGCTGGCGCTCGTTCACGGATGCGATGCCGGCGAGGAGACGGTGTACCTTGAGATGCCGTGCGCGATGACGACTGCCAAGGAGATTGGCCAGTTGCGTATGCCGAGTATTGCCGGTATTCGCGCGGCGGAGGAGGCGGACGTGCGCGTGGTCAGTGCCGCCGACGTGAACGCCGACCCCGCGCGTTGCGGTCTTGCCGGGTCGCCGACACAGGTCGTGCGCTCGTTTGTGCCCGACCGTGACCAAACGTGCGAGGCCGTTGAGGGGACGGCGTCCGAGCAGGCGGCAAAGCTTGCCAAGATTATCGAGGGGATGGCATAGATGAGCGGACTGATTATCGATAGCGAAGCCTGTATCGGCTGCGGTCGCTGCGTTCGCGCCTGTGCCTCGGGCGGCATCGTAGTGGAAGGCGAGCGACCCAGCCGATGCGCCCGCGTAACCGACGGCTGCATCCTATGCGGTGGGTGCGTCGACGCCTGCCCTGTCAACGCTATCTCGATCGAGCGTGACGAGGCCGCTGGTGCGGTGGACCTCGATGCATATCGAGACATTTGGGTATTCGCGCAGACCGACGAGCACGATACGGTGACTCCCGTTGCCTATGAGCTTATGGGCAAGGGCCGCGAGCTTGCCGATGCTCGCGACTGCCGTCTGGTGGCACTGATCGGTATGGGTCCCGAGGGTTCTCTCGGCGACCTGGAGCATCTGGTTTGCGCGGGCGCCGACGAAGTCCTGGCCTGTCGCGACGAGCGCCTGCGCCAAAACGATGCGGAGGTCTACGCCCGCTTGATCTGCGATTTGGTAGCCGAACGCAAACCCGAGGCCATCCTATACGGTGCGACCGCTTTTGGCCGCGAACTGGCACCCGGCGTTGCCGTGCGCTTGCAGACGGGCCTTACGGCTGACTGCACCGTACTTTCGATGGATACGGAGACGGGGCTGCTGCAACAGACGCGTCCGGCGTTTGGCGGCAACCTGATGGCCACCATCGTCTGCCCCAATCATCGTCCCCAGATGGCAACGGTTCGTCCCGGCATCTTTAAGGCGCCCGACTTTGACTACGACCGCTCCGGCACGATCACCCAGATATCGCTTGCGGATGATGCTAAGGCTCGTGTCGAGATCTCGATTCCCGCCGAGGAGTGGAGGCAGCAGGCCTCGATCGCCGATGCCGAGCGCTTGGTCGTGGTGGGCCGCGGCATTGGCTCCAAGAAGAATCTGCCCCTGATGCGAAGGCTCGCCGAGGCTCTGGGAGCCGAGCTTGGTTGCACGCGACCTGTCGTGGAGGCCGGCTGGTTGGAGTGTCGCCATCAGATTGGCCAGACCGGCGTATCGGTTTCGCCCAAGCTTCTCGTGAGTATCGGTGTTTCGGGCGCCATCCAGCATCTTGCCGGCATCGGTGGGGCAGAGTGCATTATCGCCATCAACGAGGACCCGGATGCCCCCATCTTTGGTGCTGCCCAGTACAAGGTTGTCGGCGATGCCGTCGAGGTCGTCGAGGAACTGCTGGCCCAGCTTGAGCGCTAGGCGCGCGCCAGCCAGTCGCGCATCTCGTCCTTAAGGCGGCTCCAAGTCGCCTGCGTGGCGGGGTCGGTAAAGGGCCGCGTAATGCCAAAGGGCGCGTCGAGCAGGCGGTAGATATCGCCCTGCTCGCGCGCCAGCGTGCGGCTCGCTGGATAGACGAGCTCAAACATAAAGCAGATGAGTCCCACCAGGTAGTCCGCCGGCTCGTTGCGCTCGTCGCGCGCGACGCACCGATGCTCGTCAAAGGCGGCAAGCGTCGGTACCGAGAAGCGACTGGCTAGAAACGCGTCCTCATCCACCTTGAGGATGGTATCGACGGTGCTGTCGGCGATGGTGCGCATAATGTCGATCTTGTCGCCATCGCGCACGATATCGCAGAAGCACCGTGTACGCTCGTCGAGTTGTGCCGGCAGGCGAAAGCCGCTGTGATAGGCGATGCTCGCTCGGATGAGCTCGTCATGCGCACCGGTTTCGATAAAGTCACGGATGTTTGTCGTGGCGGGTGCATCGGCGGGATTCTCGCCAAAGAGGACCTCGATGCCCAGCGCCGCATGGCTCATGCTCTCGGCGTCCTTAAAGGTGTCCCAGCGTCGCAGCTGCTCAAAGCGGCCCATATCGTGTAGCAGGCCGCAAAGCCATGCCAGGTCAATATCTTCTGACGACCAGCCCTGCTCGCGCGCTACGGCATCGCATGCCTCGGCCACGTGGTACGTATGCTCGATTTTGAGCGCGATGCGTGGGTTGGTGGCGTCGTAGGCATCGGTGTAGCTTTTGAAGGCCGCGCGCGCCCGGTCTCGATCGATAGCTGTCATAATGACTTCCTAAAAAGTTGTGTCTTTCGATCCGGTGGCAATTGTAGGTGAACTCGGTTGCTGTCGGATGATGATTCTGCCGTATCGCTACATGCGGCTCGGAGACCTTGTCAGGATGAGAAGCGTATGGTGTTCAAAATCGTTAGAACCGTCTGGCCGGTGATGCTTACCTATGTTGCAATAGGCGCGCCGTGCGGAATGATCATGGGGCAGACGGGAATGGAGCCCTGGATGGTCTTTGCCCTGAGCAGCACGTTTGTGACGGGCAGCGGCCAGTTTATGATCTGCAATCTTTGGCTGGCGGACGTGCCGGCACCTTCGATTATCGCGAGCGTTGCCGCCATCTCCTCGCGTTTTGCGCTTTACTCGGCATCGATCGCGCCGCATCTGACGGGTGCCTCGAAGCGTCAGACGCTGGCTGTTGCCGCGACACTTACCGAGGAGGCATATGGCATCTCGCTTGCCAAGTTGGTTGAAGGGGAGGATTGGGGCCCGCGCGAGTCCTTTGTGCTCAACGTGATCCTCATCGCAACATGGGGCGTTTCGTGTACGATGGGCACCATCGTCGGCGCCGTTGTCGATGTTCCCACCGCCATTGCAGCCTTTGTCTGCACCTCGCTCTTTATCTGCCTGCTCTTTTCGCAGCGGCTGTCGCGCGGCAACGTTGTCGCGGCGGTTTCGGGCGCGGTGTCCGTCGCCGTATGCAAGTTCTTGGGCCTCACGAATATTGCCGTGCCGGCAAGCGTCGTGGCCGGCATTGCCATTGCGTTGGCGTGCGATGCTGTATTTGACGGAAGAGGTGCCCGCGATGCCCGTTAACGAGTTCTTGGTTCTGTGGCTGTCGTCGTGGGCTGCTATCGCGTTCTTTCGCATCGCGCCGGCGTTCGCCTTGCGCGGGCGGACCCTGTCGCCCCGCATTACCGAGGCCCTGGGCTATATCCCGCCCGCTGCCTTTGCCGCGCTGGTCGCCAACGACTTGGTGAGCCCCGGCGCGTTCGACGCGGGACTCTGGCCTGCCTTGGTTCCCTGGATTGCGGCCGTCGGCGTCGTGGTCGTGGCGGTCAAGACAAAATCGATGCTGTGGTGCTGCGTCTCGGGCATCGTACTCTATATTGTCTTGAGCCTTATATAGGGGTGGCGTCGCGGGCGCCGAATCTCGTTCCATCCCAACTTGTCGAATTTTTCACCGAGCTGGTCTATTCTTCTGGTACCATGGTCAAACTTTACTGTAGCAAAGCATGACGTGGGCTTTTGTTCCGCGTCAGCGGAAATGGGGGTTTCATGGCACAGGAAGCGACTGCCAACGAGCAAAAGAAATTCAAGGTTCCGCGCATCCCGGGCGACATCATGATCTATCCGATGATCGTCGGTCTTTTGCTCAACACCTTCTGCCCGCAGGTTTTTGAGATCGGCGGCTTCTTTACGGCTGCCTGCCGCGGTGGCTCCAATACCATCGTCGCCGCGATCCTGCTGTTCGTGGGCGCCGGCATCAGCTTTAAGTCCACGCCGGGCGCCATCAAGACCGGTATCGTCGTGCTGATTCCCAAGCTGGTCGTCGCAGCGGCTCTCGGCCTAGGCGTGGCATATTTCTTTAACGACAACTTCCTGGGTCTGAGCTCCGTGTCTATCATCGGCGGCATTACGTTTTGCAACATGGCGCTCTATACGGGCATCATGGGCGAGTTCGGCGATGAGTCCGAGCAGGGCGCCGTCGGTATCCTGTTCTTTACGGCCGGCCCCGCCGTCACGATGATCATCCTTGGTGTTTCGGGTCTTGCCAACATCCCTGTCGGTACTATCATCGGCTCCATTTTGCCGCTCGTTATCGGCATGGTTCTGGGCAACTTGTTCCCGTTTATCAAGAACCTGCTGGTTCCCGGCGCCAATCCCGCGATCGCTGTAATTGGTTTTCAGCTCGGTGCGTCCATGAGCCTTTCGAGCTTCATCGCCGGTGGTATTTCCGGCATCTTGCTGGGCCTTGTCACGCTGTTTGTCGTCGGTCCCATCACCTTTGCGTTCGAGCGCCTGTGCGGTGGTAACGGCAAGGCTGCCGTGGCTTGTTCCACCATCGCCGGCACGGCTATGACCACGCCGGTTGCTCTCGCCGAGGTCGCGCCGCGCTACGCCGAGCTTGCGCCCACCGCGTACGCCCAGATCGCCACTGCCGTTATCATCACGGCAATCATGGCTCCGATTCTGACCGGCTGGGTCGACAAGAAGTTCTGCCAGGGCAAGGAGGACCTGTCGCCTGCCGGTGTCGAGGCCATCGAGGAGGCCGTCGCGACCGACATCGATGGCGAGTAACGGCCGTTACCGATAATTGATTCCGGCGTGCAATTCGCGCCGTCCGAGCGCCCGAACAGAAACTGTTTTGCAGTGATGTTCGGGCGCTTTGCTATGATTCCCTTTACCCCTGCGGAGTAAAGGGGTGTTTATTGCCCTGATTCGAATTGGGCGATTCTGACCATTCGGATATTGAAGGGATGGCGTCTAGTGGTTAAGGCACTCAAGATTGAGATATTCCTGCTATGCATGATTGTTCTTATCGGGCTTGCCGCGCGAAGTCGTCGCTCCTTGTTCTCGAGCACCCTGCAGCTATTGTTTAGCATGCTTGGCTACACCTCTGCCGCGTACATATTATTCGATATGATCTGGACGTTTTCGGATGGTGCGGACGGCACGTTGGGTATTGCTGCCAACTGGATTTCCAACGCGGTTTCGTTTTCGCTCTTTGCCATCGCGTGTCTCATTTGGTTTATCTATTCCGAGACGATGCAGGGCTCTCGCCTTGTGACCTCGCGCTATAGGGTGGTGCTTGTAACGTTGCCTACGGCTCTGGTGGTCGTGTTGGCTTTTACCAGTTACTGGACGCACGCCTTGTTCTATATCGATTCGCAGGGCGTGTATCGTCGCGGCTTTGCCTATATGATCCAGCCCATTGTCAGCTACTGTTACGTTATACATACGTCCCTGCATGCGTTTGTGCAATCTCGCAGGGTCGAGAGCCTGCAGACGAAGGCTATCTATCGAACCTTGGCATTTTTCGCCATTCCGGCCCTGGTGGGCGGTACCTTTCAGATCGTATACTCGGTGCCTGGCCTTTGTGTCGGCATAATGATTAGCATGTTGCTGCTCTATATCATCTGCCAGGAGCAACTGATCTCGACTGACCCGTTGACTGGACTCAACAACCGCAACCGTTTTGAGACCTATATGCTGTCGCTCTTTTCAAATGTGGATCAGGCCGAAGATGTATATCTGCTTATGATGGACGCTGACGGCTTTAAGCAGATTAACGATCGCTATGGACATGTGGAGGGCGACCATGCTCTTCAGGTTATATCCGCTGCGCTCAAAGAGGTCTGCTCGGCGTCTGGTGGCTTTATCGCACGCTACGGTGGCGATGAGTTCGTGGTGCTCCAAAAGGCAGTGGCGGAACGGGATATCATGCATCTGTGCGCGACAATCAACGACGAGCTCGCGCATGCCGAGGTGCCGTATGCATTGCGGATGTCCATCGGTTGCGCGCGGGTCGGCGATAGTGTTGATACCTGGCAAGACTTACTTCGCGCTGCCGATGCGGAGCTCTATCGCGTCAAGGCCGAGAAAAAGAAAGCCGGCGTACAAATACGCTAGAAAAGGGGCATACGACCGCATTGATGGTCGTGCGCTCCTATTGCGTTGGCGGGATTAGTAGCGGCTGTCGAAGATACGCCTCGTCTTTTTCTTGGAACGAGGCAGTTCGCTAGGCCTTTTTGGGCTTGTTTACGATGATGATGCCGCCGCAAACCAACAGCAGGGCAACGATGACGGTAATGGGGCTCGTGCCAGCGCCCTCGCCGAGCAGCAGCGCGCTCAGCAGCACACCAAAGACGGGGTTCATAAACCCAAAGACCGAGACGCGGCTGACGGGGTTGACGGCAAGCAGGCGCGACCACAGCGAGTAGGCGACCGCGGAGATAAGCGCCATGTAGATGATGAGCGCGATGGCGGGGGCAATCGCCGTGGGGGAGAGCGCGCCACCCATCAAAAAGCCGATGGCGGTGAGGACCAGGCCGCCGACTAAGAACTGCCACCCGGCAAGCAAGACGCCGTCGTGCTCACGCGAGAAGATACCGATCAGGCAGGTCGAAAGGGCACCCGCGACGGTGGAGGCTAGGATAAAACCCTCGCCGTCGAGCGTAAAGCCAAAGGTGCCGTCCGCGCCCGAAAGGTTGACGAGCGCGACGCCGGCAAAGCCCAGTACGCAGCCGAGCACTTTGGCCGCATTGAGCTTCTCGGTGTGAAATGCCAGGGCGGCAAAGAGGATTGCGAGGAAGTTGGCGCTGGCCTCGATGATGGAGCTCGACATGGCGCTGGCGCGCGAGAGGCCCAGGTAGAAAAAGAAGTACTGCCCGATAGTCTGGAAGAGCGACAAGATGCAGATGGGCTTGATATCGCGCGCTTGCGGAACGAGCGGTCGGCGCTGGGCCACGCTCATGCCAACAATGACCAGCATGCCGGCAAGGGTGAAGCGCAGGCCCGCGAAGAGCAGCTGCGAGGCGCTGTCGTGCGCGGGAATACCAAAGAGGCCGTAGCCGATCTTGATGCAGGGGAAGGCGGAGCCCCAGAGCGCGCAGCAAACGAGACAGCCCAGGATGAGTCCGGGCAGGGTGGCGAGATACGGCTTGCGGCTTTCCATGATGTCCTTCTCCTATACGCGCAAAGCAAAAAAGAACCCGCCACCGGGGGTGCCGGTGGCGGGTGTTGTTACCCGAGGGGATTGTACCCGATGGAAACGTATTAAGCGAAGTAGGCTACGCCGCTCTCAAAGATCGGCATGAATTTGTCGCCGGGGACATGCTCGGGCACGTTGCGGTACAGGTTGTCGCCGCGACGCTCGGCATGGCCCATCTTGCCCAGGACGCGGCCGTCGGGGCTCGTGATGCCCTCGATGGCGAGTGCGGATCCGTTGGGGTTGACGGAAAGATCCATGCTGGGCTTGCCGTCCTCGCCCACGTACTGCGTGGCGACCTGGCCGTTGGCGATCAGCTGGGCGAGCACTTCGTCATTGGCGACAAAGCGGCCCTCGCCGTGGCTGATGGCGACGGTGTAGGGGTCGTCCAGGCTGCACTGCGACAGCCACGGGGACAAGTTGGACGAGATGCGGGTGCGCACCAGACGGCTCTGGTGGCGACCGATGGTGTTGAACGTCAACGTGGGCGCATCGGGCGTGGCGTCGACGATGTCGCCGTAGGGCACCAGGCCGAGCTTGATCAGGGCCTGGAAGCCGTTGCAGATGCCCAGCATTAGGCCATCGCGGGCCTTGAGCAGGTCGCGGACTGCCTCGGTGACCTCGGGAGCGCGGAAGAACGCCGTGATGAACTTGGCGGAGCCGTCGGGCTCGTCGCCGCCCGAGAAGCCGCCGGGGATCATGACGATCTGGCTTGCGCGGATGCGGCGGGCAAGCTCGTGGGTGCTCTCGGCGACGGCCTCGGGCGTGAGGTTGTTGATCACGAAGGTGTCGGCCTCGGCGCCGGCGGCGCGGAAGGCACGGGCACTATCGTACTCGCAGTTGTTGCCGGGGAACACGGGGATAACCACGCGCGGGCGGGCGATCTTGGCGCCGCCGTACACGTGGATGTCCTTGGCGCGGAAGTCGATGGTCTCGACCTCGGGGGTCTCGTCGGCGCTGCGGTAGGCAAAGACGCCCTCGATGCCGCTCTCCCAGGCCTCCTGGAGCTCGGAGAGCTCGATGACTTCGGAGCCGGTGTCGATGACATAGCCCTCGACGGTGGTGCCCAGGGGCTCGACGACAACGCCGTCGGCGACCTCGGGCAGCTCGGCATCCTCGGCGAGCTCGACGATAAAGCTGCCGTAAAGCGGGGTGAAGAGGCTCTCCACGTCTACATCCTCGGCAAGCTCGATACCGATCTGGTTACCGACGCACATCTTAAAGAGGCTCTCGGCGCCGCAGCCGTAGCCGGGCGTGGAGATGGCCAGGGCGTTGCCGTTGGCGGTGAGCGCCTCGACGGCGTCAAACGCGGCGAGCAGCTGCTGGGCGTCGGGACGGTAGTCCTCGCCATAGGTAGCGGGGGCGATGCGGACGACGCGGTGCGTGAGGCCCTTGAACTCGGGCGAGACGGCGCGGGCGACCTTGCCCACGGCGACGGCGAAGCTGATCAGAGTCGGCGGAACGTTGAGCTCGCCGGCCTCGTCCTCAAACGAGCCGCTCATGGAGTCCTTGCCGCCGATGGCGCCGGCACCCAGGTCGACCTGGGCCATAAGGGCGCCCAGGACGGCTGCCGTGGGCTTGCCCCAACGCTCGGCCTCGGTGCGCAGACGCTCGAAGTACTCCTGGAAGGAGAGATAGGCGCGCTTGTGCTCAAAGCCGGCAGCCACGAGCTTGGCGATGGACTCGACCACGGACAGGTAGGCGCCCGCAAACTGGTCGGCTTCCATCAGATAGGGGTTAAAGCCCCATGCCATGGCGCTCGCCGTGGTGGTCTTGCCGTCCACGGGGAACTTGGCGACCATGGCCGAGCTCGGGGTGAGCTGCGTCTTGCCGCCAAAGGGCATGAGCACGGTTGCGGCACCGATGGTGGAGTCGAAGCGCTCGGAAAGGCCCTTGTTGGAAGCGACGTTGAGGTCGGTGACGAGCGAGGTCATGCGCTCGGCAAGCGTGGTGCCGGCCCAGCTGGGCTGCCACACGCTACGGGCGCACACGTGGGCGACCTGGTGCTTGGGTGCGCCGTTGGAGTTGAGGAACTCGCGGGACAGGTCGACGATGGCGACGCCGTTCCAGGCCATGCGCATGCGCGGCTCGGCGGTAACCTCGGCGATAACGGTCGCCTCGAGGTTCTCCTCGGCGGCGTAGCCCATGAACTCCTCGACGTCACCGTCGGCGACGGCACAGGCCATGCGCTCCTGGGACTCAGAGATAGCGAGCTCGGTGCCGTCCAGACCGTCGTACTTCTTGGTCACGGTATCAAGGTCGACATACAGGCCGTCGGCAAGCTCGCCCACGGCGACCGAGACGCCGCCGGCGCCAAAGTCGTTGCAGCGCTTGATCAGACGGCAGGCGTCGCCGCGGCGGAACAGGCGCTGCAGCTTGCGCTCGACAGGGGCGTTGCCCTTCTGGACCTCGGCACCCGAGGTCTCGATGGACTCGGTGTTCTGGGTCTTGGAGGAGCCGGTGGCGCCACCGATGCCATCGCGGCCGGTGCGGCCGCCCAGCAGGATGATCTTGTCGGTGGGGGCGGGGCACTCGCGACGAACGTGGTTTGCCGGGGTAGCGCCCACGACGGCGCCAACCTCCATGCGCTTGGCCACGTAACCGGGGTGATAGAGTTCGTTGACCTGACCGGTGGCAAGGCCGATCTGGTTGCCGTAGCTGGAGTAGCCGGCGGCGGCAGTGGTCACGAGCTTGCGCTGCGGCAGCTTGCCCTCGAGCGTCTCGGAAACCGGGACGGTGGGGTCACCGGCGCCGGTGACACGCATGGCCTGGTACACGTAGCTGCGGCCCGAGAGCGGGTCGCGGATGGCGCCGCCCACGCAGGTGGCGGCACCGCCGAAGGGCTCGATCTCGGTCGGGTGGTTGTGGGTCTCGTTCTTAAACAGGAACAGCCAGTCCTGGTCCTCGCCGTCGACATCGACCTTCACCTTGACGGTGCAGGCGTTGATCTCCTCGGACTCGTCGACATCGGTCATGACGCCGGTCTTCTTGAGGTACTTGGCGCCGATGGTGCCCATGTCCATGAGGCAGACGGGCTTGGCGTCGCGACCGAGCTCATGGCGCATCTCCATGTAGCGGTCGAAGGCCTGCTGCACCACGGCGTCGTCGATCGTCACGTCATCCAGGACGGTGCCGAAGGTGGTGTGACGGCAGTGGTCGGACCAATAGGTGTCGATCACGCGGATCTCGGTGATGGTGGGGTCGCGATCCTCATCGCGGAAGTACTGCTGGCAGAAGGCGATGTCCGCCTCGTCCATGGCAAGGCCGCGATCGGCGATAAAGGCGGCAAGGCCGACCTCGTCGAGCTCGCGGAAACCGTCGAGCACCTCGACGGGCTGGGGCTCGGGGGTCTCCATGTACAGCGTCTCGGGCAGGTCGAGCGAGGCGATGCGCGCCTCGACGGGGTTCACCACGTAGTGCTTGATGGCATCGATGGCGGCCTCGTCCAGAGCGCCCGAGATCATATAGACCTTGGCGGAGCGCACGGCGGGGCGCTCGCCCTGGCTGATGAGCTGCACGCACTCGCTGGCGGAGTCGGCGCGCTGGTCAAACTGGCCAGGCAGGAATTCGACGGCAAAGACGGCGCCATCGCTTGCGGGGAGCTCGTCGTAGGTCACATCGACCTGGGGCTCGCTAAAGACGGTCGGCACGCAGGAGCGGAAAAGCTCCTCGTCGATGCCCTCGACGTCGTAGCGGTTGATGATCCTCAGGGCCTCGATGCCCTTGATGCCGAGAATTTCGGTCAGCTCGCCCTTGAGCTGCTGAGCCTCGACGTCGAACCCGGGTTTCTTCTCCACGTAGATACGAGAGACCATTGGTTCCTGCCTTCCTGATCGGTTGGGCGTACGGTACGGTATGCGGCAGCGGTCGGTTTGCGGGGCAAGCCTCGCGGTCGCCTTGAGCCACATGTTTGTAAACCTCACTATGATACGACAGCTCGCGGCGCGTTGAGGACGGCGAGGGTGCTACAGTGAAGCGCAAACAAGAGAAAGGCATCACATGGCATTCGTTTCACTCGCCATCATCGCGCTCGTGGCCTTTGCAAGCCCCTTCATCGCCTCGGCGATCCCCGGGAAACCCGTTCCCGAGACGGTCTTTTTGCTCGTGTTTGGCGCGGTGCTGGGACCCCATATGCTCGACATTATCCATGTAGATGCCGAGGTCTCGCTCGTGTCCGAGCTCGGCCTGGCCTTTTTGTTCCTGCTTGCCGGCTTTGAGATCGACCCCAAGAGCATCACGGGTGTGGAGGGGCGCTACGGCTTGGCGACGTGGGTCGTCACGTTTGGTATCGCCTGGCTTGCCGTGCGCTTTACCCCGTGGTTCTCGGTCAGTCATTTCGACGGTATCGCCGTGACGCTTGCCCTTACTTCCACGGCGCTCGGTACGCTTGTGCCCATCATGCGCGAGCGCTCGCTCACCGGCACGCGTGTGGGCGACTCGATTCTCGCGTATGGCACTTGGGGCGAGCTCGGTCCCGTGCTCGCCATGTCGGTGCTGCTGTCTGCCCGCACCGGCATCCAAACGCTTGTAATCCTTGGCTTGTTTGCGGTGGTCTGCGTGTTGCTGGCCGTGGTCCCGAGCCGCTCCAAGCGCGTCGGCAGCCGCTTCTTTGCGTTTGTCGAGGAACGCGCCGATACCACGTCGCAGACCTTCGTGCGCCTGACGGTGCTCATCCTGGTCACGCTCGTGGCGTTCTCGGCTGTCTTTGATCTCGACATCGTGTTGGGTTCTTTTGCCGCCGGCTTTGTCCTGCGCTATATCATCCCCGAGGGCAACCATACGCTCGAGACCAAGCTCGACGGCCTGGCCTACGGCTTTTTGATTCCGGTGTTCTTTACCGTATCGGGCGCAAAGATCGATCTGACGGCCGTGGCGTCGCGCCCGGGCTTGCTCGCGGGTTTTATCGTGGCGTTGCTGATTATTCGTGCCGTGCCCATTCTCATCTCTATGGGCATTTGTCCCGCGACGCGCGATGTGTCGGCGTATGGTCGCATTACCGTGGCCCTGTACTGCACCACGGCCCTGCCGATCATCGTTGCCGTGACGAGCGTTGCCGTCAACGCGGGCGCGCTGTCACAAGATATTGTGTCGGTCATGGTTGCCGCCGGTGCCATTACGGTGTTCTTGATGCCATTGCTCGCGCAGCTCTTTTACCGCGTGGTCGATGCCGCGCCGGTCGCCGCCGTGGCAGAGGTTGCCGAGCATCCATCCGATGCGTTCGACATCCTGCGTGCCCATCACGATTTGGCGAGCCTGCTCGCACGCGAGCACGAGCTGCTGACCTCGCATGGTCACGGTCGCGTATTCGAGGGCCTGCCTACGCTCGATACGATTGCCGAGCGTCTTTCCGCCGAGGCGGCGAGCGGCCACATCGATGCCCGCATCGTGGACGCTGCGCACCTGCTTGCCGATAAGACCTATGGAGACGAGGTCGACCCGTCCGAGCTGACTCCGCGCGAGCGTCGCCGCCTGGAGCGCGCCAAGCTCGCCGTGCGCGAATACCGCCGCCGCATGCTGGAGCTCTATGCAAGAGAAGAAGCCGAGGACGACGACGGCAAGTAGTCGATACTCTCTCGGGGAAGCCGCGTCCCGCTTTGAAGGCTCGGAACGGGATGTGGTTTCCGAAACGGGGGCCGTTGGGAAACTGTGTCCCGGAATGGGCGCTCAGAGTGGGATGCAGTTTCCGCGAGAGATCCGTTGCGGAAACGGTATCCCAGAATCGGCGTTCAAAACGGGGCGCTCTTTCCGAAACATGGCCCTGAGGGAAGCTGCGTCCCGGTCTGAGTCGGAATTCCGGGACACAGCTTCCCTTTCAAACAGAAGAAGGCGCGCTGCCTGCAGTTGATGCAGACGGCGCGCCTTCTTTGTTGGACTATGTTGAGGCTGGGAGCTGAGGCTTGTGGTCCCTTAAGAGCGGGCGGCTCCGTCGACGGGGAGCACGGCGCCCGTGACGTAGGAGGACATGTCGCTCGCCAGGAAAACAAAGGCGTTGGCGACATCCTCGGGCTCGCCCATGCGACCCAGCGGAATGGTGGCGACGATGGGCTTAATAACCTCTTCAGGCAGGTTGGCGACCATGTCGGTTTTGGTTACACCGGGTGCTACGGCATTGACGCGAATGCCCATGGGGGCGAGCTCGCGCGAGAGCGACTGGACCATGCCGTTGACGGCAAACTTGGACGTTGGATAGCCGACGCCAGAGGGCTGGCCGTACTTGGCAACCATCGAGCTCGTGGTGGTGATGGTGCCGCCGTGGCCGGCCTCGGTCATGATCTTGGCGGCAGCTTGGTGGCCATTAAAGACGGCGACGACGTTAAGGTCCATGACCTTTGCGAACTCCTCGGCCGTGTAGTCCAAGAGGGGTGAACGCTGGGAGATACCGGCATTGTTGACGACCGTGTCCAAGCCGCCCATGTCGGCTGCAGCCTGGGTAAAGGCCTCGGTCACGGCTTCGAGTGAGGTGAGGTCGCAGGAGCGGCCCCAGACCTTGGCGTCGGGATAGGCGGCTGTCAGCTTCTCAACGGCCGCATCGGCGGTCTCCTGACGCGAGCCAAAGACGGTGACGGCGGCGCCTTCCTCGATAAAACGGCAGGCGATGGCATAGCCGATACCGCGCGTGCCTCCGGTGATGATTGCTTTCTTGCCCTCGAGCAACATGGTATTTCCTCTCATCGCGGGCGGACATTCGCAGCACAGCGTAGCCGTAACTGGAATCGGCCGTGTTTGCATATCGGTGAACGGTAGCCCGCGTTACCGATGAGCGGCTCGCGCAAATGTGCTCTGCCGTTGTGCTTAGGGCAGGAGACAAAAGGGCTCCCGTCCCGCATCGGACGGGAGCCCTCAAAGCGTGTATTGCTAGGCGAGCGTTGAGCTAGTTCGCCATGACGCCTTCGGTCCAAGCCTCAACGTCCTCGATGCGCAGGACGTTGGCGACCTCGGCTACGCAGTCGACGCTGGCAAGCTCGGCGGCGGCAGCCTGGACGTCCTTCTCGAGCGCGCGGTGCGTCAGGAAGATGACCGAGCAGGCATCGCTGACACCCGACTTGCCGTCCTCGACCTGGTTGATGAGCGAGATCGAGATGTTGTGCTTGGCAAAGATGTCGACCGTCTCGGACAGGGCGCCCACGCGGTCGGCGACCTTCAGGCGCACATAGTACTTGGTCTGGAGCTCGTCCATGGGCTTAAAGGCGAGGTTGTGACCATAGGGCTCAATCTCGGGCAGCGGAGCCACGCCGCGGCTGATCTGCTCGGAGAGCGACAGGATATCGCCCACGACGGCGCTCGCGGTGGGGAAGGAGCCTGCGCCGGCACCGTAGAACATGGTCTCGCCCACGGCGTCGCCTACCACGTAGACAGCGTTCATGGCGCCGTTGACCTTGGCAAGCATGTGGTCGGCGGGGATCAGTGTGGGATGCACGCGGACGTCGACGCCGGCGTCGGTGTTGCGGGCGATGCCGAGCAGCTTGATGGTGTAGCCGAGCTCGCGGGCCTGGGCGATGTCCTCAGCGCCGATGGTACGGATACCCTGCTGGTACACATCGTCGGTGGTAACGCGGGTGCCAAAGCCGATGGAAGCGAGGATCGCCGTCTTGCTGGCGGCATCGAAGCCGTCGACGTCGGCGGACGGGTCGGCCTCGGCATAGCCCTTGGCCTGTGCGTCGGCGAGCACGTCGGCATAATCGGCGCCCTCGGCGTCCATGCGCGACAGGATGTAGTTGGTGGTGCCGTTGAGAATGCCAGCGATGGTCAGGATCTTGTTGCCCACCAGGTCGTGCTCGAGCGTGCTGACAATGGGGATGCCGCCGCCGCAGCTGGCCTCGCACTTAATCTGCACGCCGCACGCGCGCGCCTTCTCGGCGAGCGTTTCGACATGACGGCCCAGCAGGGCCTTGTTGGCAGAGACGACGTGCTTGCCGTTCTCGAAGGCGGTGGTGAAGATTTCGGTCGCGGGGTGCTCGCCGCCGATGAGCTCGACGACGATATCGACGGCGGGGTCGGTGACGACGTCGTGCCAGTCGCTCGTAAAGGCCTCGCGCTCAATACCGGCGGCTTCGGCCTGCTCCCAGGCAAGCGCGCAGGCGCGGGTCAGCTTAAGGTCGATGCCGTAGGCGGCCAGGTACTCATCGTGGTGGCTCTTGATCAGACGGGCCACGCCGCCGCCGACGGTTCCCAGACCGATCAGGCCGACGTTCACGGTGCGCAGGGGTTCGCTCATAGATAGCTCCTTCGTGCATCTTATAGATGGATTAACCGATTACAGGTTGAGTGCATTCTAGCGTGAACCGAGAGCACGTGCTCGCCAGGCAACAGGAGTCGCACAAAACGGCACCCCCGAAACGCTGCGGAAACATTGGAAACATGCTCGCTACATACGGAACTCGGTAACAAACTGTCAACGTTTGCACCATAAGGTTTGCCCCGTACCGCAAGACGGCCGCACCGCGGCCAGCGAAAAAAGGGGGACACCATGTTCAACATCAACAGCACGCTCAGCCGTAGGAACTTTCTCGCCGGCGCCGCGGCGCTCGGCACCGCCGCCGCACTCGCTGGTTGCTCGTCGGGTGGCTCGGATGGCGGCTCCGCCGATGATGGCAAGACCTTCAAGATCGGTGTCATCGGCCCTCTGACCGGCGCCGCGGCAACCTATGGCGTTTCGGCCGAGAAGGGTGCCAAGCTCGCCGCCAAGGATTTCTCGACCAAGGACCTCAAACTCTCGCTTAAGTCCGAGGACGATGTCGCCGACGGTGAGAAGGCCATCAACGCCTTCAATACCCTGTGCGACTGGGGCATGCAGGCACTCGTCGGCCCCGTTACCACCGGTGCCGCCGTCGCCGTCTCGGGCGAGATCGCCGACGATATGCTCATGGTCACGCCTTCGGCCTCGTCGCTCGACGTCACCAAGGATAAGACCACGGTCTTTCAGGTTTGCTTCACCGATCCCACCATGGGCGCCAGCGCCGCGAAGTTCTTGGCCGAGAAGTGCGCGGATGCCAAGATCGCCCTGTTCTACAACTCCGGCGATACGTATAGCTCGGGCGTTGCCGACGCTTTTGCCGAGCAGGCCAAGGCGTCCAAGCTCGACATCGTCGATACCGAGACCTTCAAGGACGATTCCTCCACGAGCTTTACCAACCAGCTCACCAAGGCCAAGGAGGCCGGCGCCACGCTTATCTTTGCCCCGATCTATTACACGCCGGCGTCCGTCCTGCTCAAGAACGCCAAGGACATGGGCTACGACATGACCCTCATGGGCACCGACGGCATGGACGGCCTGCTCTCCGTCGAGGGCTTCGATACCTCTCTTGCCGAGGGCGTGCTGCTCATGACCCCGTTCTCTGCCGACGATGAGAAGAACGCCGACTTCGTCAAGGCATATAAGGAAGCCTACGACGAGACGCCCAACCAGTTTGCTGCCGATGCTTATGACTGCGTCCACGCGATTGTCGAGGCAATCGATAGGGCGGGCATCGATATTGCGGCCGATGGCGCCGACATCGCCGGCGATCTTGCCCGTGCCATGCGCAAGATCAAGATTGAGGGCCTGACGGGCGAGCTGACGTGGAATGACAAGGGCCAGGTCGAAAAGCCCGCTACGGCTTATGTGATCCAGGACGGCAAGTACATCGCCGCCTAAGTGCATATACATCGAGACCGGCGGGCCGTCTTATTCAGGGCAAGGACGCCTGTAACAGAACGGAAACATTACTTTCACACAATAAAGTGGCTAAACTGCATAAACCGACAGAAATACGCAGAATTATGGATAAATTGGCAAAACAAAAGAATAGTTGAAATAATCGCCACTTTTCTCAACTAAAGCGTCTACTATTTTGCGAACGCCGAACACGGCGAAGGATGGCCTGTCGGGTAACCGAAACCCGACGAGATTTGAGAGGAGAGCCGCATGTCGAGCCTCACCGGTAAGTCATTGAACCCTGTTATGAATCGCAGGAGCGTTATCGCGAGCGCAGCAGGTCTGGGGGCGATGTCCATTCTAGCTGGCTGCTCCTCCAACGGCGGCGACAGCGGTTCCGCGTCGGGCGACGCTTCGTTTAAGATCGGCACCATCGGCCCGCTGACCGGCGCCAACGCGTCCTACGGCAAGTCCGTTACACAGGCTGTCGAGCTTGGCTGCAAGGATTTCTCGACTAAGGAGCTGCCGCTTGCCAGCAAGGCCGAGGACGACCAGGCCGATGGCGAGAAGGCCGTCAACGCCTTCAACACCCTGCTCGACTGGGGCATGCAGGCCCTCGTCGGTCCGACCACCACGGGTGCGTCGGTCGCCGTTGCCGCAGAGTGCGGTAACGACCCCGAGACGTTCATGATCACCCCGTCCGCGTCTTCCGAGGACGTTACCAAGGGCAAGGATTGCGTCTTCCAGGTTTGCTTTACCGACCCCAACCAGGGTGTCAACGCTGCCAAGTTCCTGGCAGAGAAATATGCGGACGAGAAGTTCGTGCTGTTCTATAACTCCGGCGACGCCTATTCTTCGGGCATCGCAGATTCCTTTAAGGCCCAGGCCGCTAAGTCCAAGCTCGAGATTGTCGACGAGGAGACCTTTAAGGACGACTCCGCCACGAGCTTTACCAACCAGCTGACCAAGGCCAAGCAGGCAGGCGCCACCATGATCTTTGCGCCGATCTACTACACGCCGGCGTCCGTCCTGCTCAAGAACGCCAAGGACATGGGCTACGACGTCAAGATGATGGGCTGCGACGGCATGGACGGCATCCTGGGCGTTGAGGGCTTCGACACCTCTCTTGCCGAGGGTCTGCTGCTCATGACCCCGTTCTCCGCCGACGACGAGAAGAACGCCGACTTCGTCAACGCTTACAAAGATAAGTACGGCGATACCCCCGACCAGTTTGCCGCCGACGCCTACGACGGCGTGCATGCGGTGGTCGAGGCCCTCAAGGAGGCCGGCCTGGGCGTCGACGCCGACCCCACCGAGGTTGCCGAGAAGCTTCCCGAGGCTATGCGCAACATTACTGTTGACGGTCTGACTGGCAAGCTCTCCTGGAACGACAAGGGCCAGGTCCAGAAGGACCCGACGGCGTACGTCATCACCGACGGCAAGTACGTACAGGCCTAATAAGCCGCCTTACATAGAGCGGTTTTGATCCCAAGCAGGGGAGGTTTTGGCCTTCCCTGCTTGCTTGGTATCTAGGGACGATGTAACGTCCCTGTTTCATACATCAACTGGAAACCTATTCGAAAGGGGGATGTGGAACATGACGGTCTTTATCCAATACCTGGTCAACGGCCTGTCCATGGGCAGCGTCTACGCCATCATCGCGTTGGGCTACACCATGGTCTACGGTATCGCCAAGATGCTCAACTTCGCTCACGGCGACGTCATCATGGTCGGTGCCTATGTCTCGTTCTGCGCCACGTCGTATCTCGGCCTCCCGGGCTGGGCATCTGTAGTTCTCTCTTGTGTGGCCTGCACGGTTCTCGGTGTTCTCATTGAGGGTCTGGCCTATAAGCCGCTGCGCCAAGCAGGCCCGCTGGCCGTTCTGATCACGGCTATCGGCGTGTCTTACTTCCTGCAGAACGCCGCGCAGCTTCTGTGGGGCGCCACGCCCAAGAACTTCACTTCGCTCGTCACCTTCCAGGTGCCGGAGTTCTTGGCCAAGTTCAACGTAAGCGCCGTCTCGCTCGTCACCATCGTCGCCTGCCTGGTTATCATGGCCGGCCTGATGTTCTTTACAGGTAAGACCAAGATGGGCAAAGCCATGCGCGCCGTGTCCGAGGACAAGGCCGCCGCTCAGCTCATGGGCATCAACGTCAACCGCACCATCTCGATGACGTTTGCCATCGGCTCTGCCCTTGCCGCCATCGCCGGCGTGCTGCTGTGCTCCTACTCGCCGGTGCTGCAGCCCACGACGGGTGCCATGCCTGGCATCAAGGCCTTCGACGCTGCCGTTTTCGGCGGCATCGGCTCCATCCCCGGCGCCTTTGTCGGCGGTATTCTCATCGGCATCATCGAGGCGATGGCGCAGGCCTACATTTCCACGAGCCTTGCCAACTCCATCGTCTTTGGTGTTTTGATCATCGTCCTGCTCGTCAAGCCTGCCGGCCTCTTGGGCAAGTACGTCCCCGAGAAGGTGTAGGTGAGCGTTATGAAGTTTCTTAAAGACAAGCAGACGCGTCACGACTTTGTCACGTACGCCATGTGCCTTGTGGCGTTCGCCATCGTGTTCTTTATGCAGTCTAACCACATGATCCCGCGCATGATTGCCGGCCAGCTGGTTCCCATCACAGCCTATATCGTCATGGCCATTTCCCTCAACCTCGTCGTCGGTATCGCGGGCGACTTGTCGCTGGGCCACGCGGGCTTTATGAGCGTCGGTGCCTATACGGGCATCGTCACCGCCGTCGCGCTGGAGGGCGCCGTTCCGTCCGACCCGATGCGTCTGATCATCAGCATTGTGGTCGGCGCTATCGCCGCTGCCATCTTGGGCTTCTTGATCGGTATCCCGGTCCTGCGCCTGAGCGGCGATTACCTGGCTATCGTGACGCTGGCCTTTGGCGAGATCATCAAAGAGATCGTCACCTGCCTCATTGTGGGTGTCGACTCCCGCGGTCTGCACGTGATCTTTAACATCACGGGCAACTCTACAATCGACGACCTGCACCTGCTCGAGGACGGCACCGCCATCATCAAGGGCGCGCAGGGAGCATCGGGCGTGTCGACCTATTCGTCCTTCCTTGCCGGCGCCATCCTGGTTATGGTCGCACTCGTGATCGTGCTCAACCTGGTTCGCAGCCGTACCGGTCGTGCCATTATGGCCGTGCGCGACAACAAGATCGCTGCCGAGTCCGTGGGCATCTCCGTCACCGAGTACCGCATGATTGCCTTCGTGGTTTCCGCTGCCCTCGCCGGTGCTGCCGGAGCCCTGTTCGGCGGTAATTTCTCGCAGCTCTCCGCCACCAAGTTCGACTTCAACACGTCCATCCTCATCCTGGTGTTCGTGGTCCTGGGCGGTCTGGGCAATATGCGCGGCTCCGTCATCGCGGCGGCGTTGCTCACAGTGCTCCCCGAGCTGCTCCGTCAGTTCTCGGACTACCGCATGCTCATCTACGCCATCGTGCTGATCCTGGTCATGATCTTTACCAACAACCCGCAGCTCAAGGCGTTCTTCGCACGCATTAAGGATCGCTTTGCTCCCAAGAAGGAGGCGGCAGCCGATGCCCAGTAAGTTTGAGTTCAACAAGGGCAAGATGGTCCCGTATCCTTCTGGTGCCATCGTTCCCGACCGCGACCTGGGTCAGCGCCCGGCGCTCGAGTGCATCCACCTGGGCATTGAATTCGGCGGCCTTAAGGCAGTCGACGACTTTAGTTTAACCATCGGCAAGACTGAGATCGCCGGTCTCATCGGCCCCAACGGTGCCGGCAAGACCACGGTCTTCAACCTGCTCACCAAGGTGTACCAGCCCACGCACGGTACCATCCTGCTCGACGGCGAGGACACCTCGGGCAAGTCGGTCTATCAGGTCAACCGCATGGGTATTGCCCGTACCTTCCAGAACATCCGCCTGTTCAATACCATGACGGTGGAGGATAACGTTAAGGTCGGCCTGCACAACCAGGAGCGCTACTCCGGCTTTGAGGGCGTGCTGCGCCTGCCGACGTATTGGAAGCACGAGAAGGCCGCCCACGAGCGCGCCATGGAACTGCTGTCCATCTTTGATATGGAGCACCTGGCAAACGAGCAGGCCGGATCGCTGCCTTACGGCGCCCAGCGTCGTCTGGAGATCGTTCGCGCGCTTGCCACCAACCCCAAGCTACTGCTGCTCGACGAGCCTGCCGCCGGTATGAACCCGTCCGAGACCGCGGAGCTCATGGAGAACATCGTCAAGATTCGCGACACCTTTGGCATCGCCATCATGCTTATCGAGCACGATATGTCGCTCGTTATGAACATCTGCGAGGGCATCTGCGTGCTCAACTTTGGTAAGGTCATCGCCAAGGGCACGGCCGAGGAGATCCAGAACAACGACGCCGTTATCGAGGCGTATCTGGGCAAGCAGGATAAGGGGGAGAACTAAATGGCAGAGCCGATGCTTTCCGTCTACAACATCAACGTCTGGTACGGCGCTATCCACGCCATCAAGGACATCTCCTTTAACGTCAACGAGGGCGAGATCGTGGCTCTGATCGGTGCGAACGGTGCCGGTAAGTCCACGACGCTCAAGACCGTCTCGGGCCTGCTGCGCTCTAAGACCGGCTCCATCAAGTTTATGGGCGAGGATATCACCCATACGCCCGCCGACAAGCTGGTTGGTAAGGGTCTGGCTCAGGTTCCCGAGGGTCGTCGCGCTTTTTTGCAGATGACGGTCGAGGAGAACCTGGAAATGGGTGCCTATACGCAGCCCAAGTCCACGGTGGCTCCGGGCCTTGAGCGCGTTTACGAGCAGTTCCCGCGCCTGAAGGAACGCCGTCGCCAGGTCGCCGGTACCCTTTCGGGCGGCGAGCAGCAGATGCTCGTTATGGGCCGCGCTCTTATGAGTAACCCTAAGCTGCTCATGCTCGATGAGCCCTCTATGGGCTTGGCACCGATTCTGATTGAGCAGATCTTCCAGATCGTCGAGGATCTGCATAAGGCCGGAACCACGGTGCTCCTGGTCGAGCAAAACGCACAGATGGCGCTTTCCATCGCCACACGCGGCTACGTGCTCGAGACCGGCAAGATCACCATGGCCGGCACCGGCCAAGAGCTGCTGCACGACGATAACGTGCGTAAAGCCTACCTGGGCGGTTAGATAGTTACGGCGTTTTACCAAACGCCGTAATCAGCCGACGCTGCAAGCCCGCCAGGGCGGCAACCTGCCTTTCAACTTCGGCGGCATGACCAGAAGGTCAATGCCGCCTCGTTTCAAGGCACCTTGCTCGCCCTGACGGGCTTTCGCTCATATGACCCAATCCGCTGTCAAGAGCCACAATGGCCCCGCCGACCGCTTGCAATCGGTCGGCGG
>NZ_JBBNPD010000017.1:0-44312 GCF_040097075.1 Collinsella sp. CLA-SR-H006
GGCGATATACGCCGTGATGCGCGACCGGGTGCCCTACCGGGAGTAGCCCCGACGGTTGACAAAACTATAGGAACACCTAACTGCCGGGTGGCGAAAGAGTGTCCCCAACAGCTAGTCGTTTAAGAACGTCCCCAACGACTAGTCTTGAAACAAACCCCCACTCTCGCCCAAAAATAGTTCACTTGGGTTTACTATTACCCTATAAAAGTAGCAATAGGCTAACAATGGGGGATACCATGGCAACGCAGGAAGCCTACGTCCAGGTTAAGGATCTCAAAAAGCACTACGGCGACGGTGATGCGCGCCTGACGGTACTCGATGGCATCGACACGTCCATCAACCGGGGCGAGATCTGCGTCATGCTGGGGCCCTCGGGCTCGGGTAAGTCGACGTTTCTTAACCTGATCGGCGGCCTGGAGGATGCCGACGCCGGCTCTATTCTGGTGGACGGCTGCGACCTCACCACGCTCAACGCCGGCGACCTAGGCGAGTATCGCCGACGTGAGCTGGGCTTCGTGTTCCAGTTCTACAATCTGGTGCCCGACCTCACCATCAAGGAAAACATCGAGGTCACGGCGCACCTGTCCAAAAACCCGCTCAACATTGACGACCTGCTGCGTTCGCTGGGCCTCTACGAGCACCGCAACAAGTTCCCGCGCCAGGTCTCGGGCGGCCAGCAGCAGCGCTGCGCCATCGGCCGTGCGCTCGTCAAAAACCCGGGCCTGCTGCTGTGCGACGAGCCCACGGGCGCGCTTGACTATAAGACGTCCAAGGAAATCTTGCAGCTCATGGAGGATGTCAACCGCACCTACGGCTGCACCATCATCATTGTCACCCACAATGCCGCCATCGCGCGCATGGCCAATCGCGTGCTGCGCCTGCGCGACGGGCGCATCGTCGAGGATGAGCTTAACGAGTCGCCCGTTGCGGCCGCCGAGCTCGATTGGTAGGCGGCGCCATGGCACCTCTCGCAAAACGTCTCCCGCGCGAGCTGCGCCGCAATATCGGCAAGTACCTGGGCATCTTTTTGCTTATGTGCGGAAGCATCGCTCTCACCTCGGGCTTTTTGCTCGCAGCGCATTCCATCGGCTGCCTTATCGACGACATGCGCGATGCGTACACGATTGAGGACGGCCGCGTGACCACCTCCTTCGAGGCCACCAAAGACCAGCTCAAGGCGGCCGAGGATGCAGCCGGCGACGTCGGCGGCGTTACGCTCTACAAGAATTTCTCCATCGACGCCATCATCAAAAAGACCGCCGGCGACGACGGCACCAAGCGCACGCTGCGCACCTATGCGCACCGCACCAAGGTCGATATCGCGTCCTACTGTGAGGGCAAGGAGCCCAAGACGGACGATGAGGTAGCCATCGACCGTGTCTTCGCCACCAACAACGACCTCGCCGTGGGCGATAAGGTTGAGCTTGAGGGCCGCACCTACATCATCTGCGGCATCATGACCCAGCCCGATAGCCAGGCGTTGTTCCTCAACAATTCGGACTTTACGGTGAACACCATCACGTACGGCGTGGCCGAGGTCACCGATGGCGGCTTTGCCGCGCTCGAAGATGTCGGCGGCGCACCCGCCTACACCTACTCCTTCACCTTTACCGATCGCGACCTCCCCACCGCGGACCGCATCGACGCCGAGCAAGATATGGTCGAGGCACTGACCGACGCCGATGCGCGCGTGGACGATCTGATCGACGCCGATTCCAATCAGGGCATTGGCTATGCGCGCGATGACGTGGACGGCGACTCCATGATGTGGATGACGCTGCTCGACATCATCATCGTGATCATGGCGTTTGTCTTTGTGGTCCTTACCGACGCCACCATCGAGGAGGAGAGCGCCATCATCGGCACGCTGCTCGCCAGCGGCTATCGTCGACGCGAGATCGTGCTGCACTACCTTGCGCTTCCCGCCATCGTGGGCGTGGTCGCGGCGCTTTTGGGCACTGCGCTCGGCGTTGTGTTCTTTACCGAGCCCATGCGCAGCCTCTATTACGGTTCGTACAGCCTGCCGTCTTTCCAGGTGTACTGGAGCTGGGAGATCTTCGTGAAGTGTGCCGTGGTTCCCGCCGCCGCGCTCATTCTCATCACGCTGGTGGGCCTGCTTCGCAAGATGGGCAAGACGCCGCTGCAGTTTCTTCGCCACGAGGCGAGCGGCAAATCGGGCACCAAGCGCGGCTTGCAGCTGCCGGAGCGCATGGGTTTTGTTTCCCGCTTCCGCCTGCGTATCTTCCTGCGCAATCTGGGCAACTTCGCCACGCTCTTCGTGGGCATTGCGTTTGCCTCGCTGCTACTGCTCTTTGGCCTGGCGATTTTGCCCACGATGACGCACTATGCGGACAACCTCGAGACAAGCCTGGTCGCCGAGCACCAGTACACGCTCAAGGCGCCGCTGGAGCTCGAGGGCACTGCCGAGGAGCGCGAGCAGTGGTCGGCACTCGAGCGCTTACAGTCGGTTGACGGCGTGCTGCTTTCTGCCGCTCAGGATGCCGATGACGAGCTTGACGACGCGGCCGATGCGGCGCAGGCGGCGACCGATGCCGCGACCGCATCTCCGTCTGCCGAGAGCCTGACTGCGGCGCAAGATGCGCTTGCAAACGTCCAGGACAAGAAGGATGCGCTTTATGCGCGCCTCGATGACCTTGCCGATGCCCTCGGCTGCGACCGCGACGAGGCTATCGACCTGATCGACAAGGCCTCTAAGATCGACACTGACAACGACGACATTCACCCGGTTAACACGACCAATAACGGTGCAGACAAGATTGCGCAGACCGAGAAATATGCCGTTTACCAGCTGCAATACGACCGCGGCGATGGTAATGGCGAGGAGACGATTTCCGTCTACGGCATCTCGTCCGATTCGCGCTATTGGAAAGACCTCAACGTTGGCGATGGGCGCGTCGTCTTTGGCGGCGGCCTGCTCGACAAGTTTGACTGGAGCGAGGGCCAGAAGGTCACGCTCATCGACAAGTACGAGGGGGAGCATTATTCCCTTGAGTACGCGGGCAAGGACTGTGCCTGGGGCTCCAAGTCGGACATGAATATCTATATGAGTATCGACGACTTTAACGAGCTGTTCGGCAACGACACCGCCTACTTTAACGGCTATGTGAGCGACGAGAAGCTCGACCTCGATGCTCGTTACTTTGCCGGCGACACCACGCCCGACGACATGCGCGCCGTGGGCGACCAGTTCATCGGCATGATGAGCAAAATGATCGGAATGATGATCGGGCTCGCGGTGTTTATCTTCCTGCTGTTTATGTACCTGCTGACCAAGGCGGTGATCGACCACAGCGCCCGTTCGATCAGCTACATGAAAGTCTTTGGCTATCGCGATAGCGAGATCTCGCATCTGTACATCCGCTCGATCACGCTGTGCGTGGCGGCGTCGCTCGTGCTGAGCCTGCCGGTCATTATTGGCTCGCTCACGGCCATCTTCCGCTCGATGCTGCTCGCCTACAACGGCAATATCGAGATCTACGTGCCCGCTTGGTCCATGGCGGCGTGCGTGGGCATTGGCTTTGTGACCTACCTGGTCGTGGCGCTGCTGCACACGCGTTCTATCAAGCGCGTGAGCCTCTCCGAGGCGCTGAAGGTCCAGGAATAGAGAACCGCCCGCACGCGGGGGCCCGAACCGAAGGAAGGGTGCCCCCGCGTTATTTGCCCGCCAGGCCCGACGTGGGCAAACGCGCGCAACGTCAGACTTCCCCGAACAGAAGGAGACCCATGGCAAGATCGGCAGAGGAGCTCAAGCAGCTCTCCATCAAGGAGTTCACCGAGGCGGCAAAGGTCTACGAATCCGGCCATGCCGGCATTTACGAGATGTGCAAGGACGACTATCCGCAAATGCTCGAGGAGCTTGAGCTCGAACCGTTCGAGGACGCGCTCGACGTGGGCTGTGGAACCGGAGCCGTCCTAGAACTGCTCCACGCCCGGTATCCCAGCAAGCGCTTGACTGGACTCGACCTCACACCCGGGATGATCGACGTCGCCCGGGCAAAGCAGCTCGATAACGTCAGCTTTGTCGTCGGAGACGCGGAGGCACTGCCCTTCGAGCCCCAGAGCTTCGACGCCGTGCTCTGCTCCAACAGCTTCCACCACTACCCGCATCCGGAGAGGTTTTTCGCCGAGGTGGCGCGCGTCCTTCGGCCCGGCGGGCGACTGGTCCTTCGCGACTACGCCTCGAACGATGTCGCGGTCTGGCTCATGAACAACATCGAGCTACCGCTGGCACGCCTCTTGGGCCATGGCGACGTGCGCATCCTCAAGCTGTCCGAGCTACGCGTGCTCGTCGAGGAATCCGGGCTCACCCCGCTCAAGCTCGAGGCGCAGAAGGGATTCCGCGCGCATCTGGTCGCGCGAAAGGGCTAGCGGTCCACGCCAGGACGCTCCGTCACGCCAGGGCACGCCATCAAACCAGATTGTGGCCACGCCAGAACGCGCCACCAAACCAAGGCGCGCCGCCACAAACGTGACGGCGCGCCCCACTTACCAGATGCCGATGATTCGCCGGTCTACCGGTCGGGTTGGCAAGGACTGTCCCTATATGTCGGCCTTCGGGGACGTTCCTTTCCTGCCGGCACTTGGGAACTGCCTCCAACTGCCGGGCGGTGAAAGAGTGTCCCTTGCGACTAGTCATTTAAGAGCGTCCCCAATGACTAGGTGCCGTACTTGACTTTAACTCTGCTTTAACTGGTACCATCCTCTATGTCTGTAACGCCATATAGACCGAGGGGATATATCTATGACCGCAACTGCACCCGCTAAGGTGTACTTCACCAACCTGCGCACGCATGCTCGCGAGAGTCAGCTCGACAAACTCAAGCGCCTCATCCGTCACGCCGGTATCGAGCAGATCGACTTTGAGAACAAGTTCGTCGCCATCAAGATTCACTTTGGCGAGTTGGGCAACCTGAGCTTTTTGCGCCCCAACTACGCCCGCGCCGTCGCGGATGTCGTGAAGGAGCTGGGCGGCAAGCCCTTCCTCACCGACTGCAATACGCTCTATGTGGGTAGCCGCAAAAACGCGCTCGAGCACATCGATACCGCCTACCAGAACGGCTTTACCCCGTATGCCACGGGCTGCCAGATCATCATCGCCGACGGCCTCAAGGGTACCGACGAGGCACTTGTCCCGGTCGAGGGCGGCGAGTACGTGCACGAGGCCAAGATCGGTCAGGCACTCATGGACGCCGATATCGTGATCAGCCTCACCCACTTTAAGGGCCATGAGCAGGCCGGTTTTGGCGGCGCCATGAAGAACCTGGGCATGGGAGGCGGCAGCCGTGCCGGCAAGATGGAGCAGCATGCCGCCGGCAAGCCGAACGTCGCGACCGAGCACTGCATTGGCTGCCATGCCTGCGAAAAGATCTGCGCGCACAACGCTATCTCGTTCGACGACACCCGCGACCGCGAGCTTGCCAGCGGCGCTACTCGCACGGTGCACGTGGCTGCCATCGGCCACGATCGCTGCGTGGGCTGCGGCCGCTGCATTGCGGCATGCAACCAGGACTGTATCAAGCCCGGCTATGACGCTGCGGCCGACGTGCTCAACTGCAAGATCGCCGAGTACACCAAGGCCGTCGTCGACGGCCGCCCGAGCTTCCATATCTCGCTTGCCATGGATATCAGCCCCAACTGCGATTGCCATCCCGAAAACGACACGCCTATCGTCAACGACATCGGCATGTTTGCGAGCTTCGACCCGGTCGCCATCGACCAGGCCTGCGCCGATGCCGTCATGGCATCCGAGCCGCTGCCCAACACCGAGCTTACCGATAGTGCTGCCAAGATGGAGCACAATCACGAGCATCTGGAGGGCGAGCAGGCCAAGGACCCCTTCTGCATCACGCATCCCGACACCGATTGGCGCGCGTGCATCGCGCATGCCGAGAAGATCGGCCTGGGCACGAGCGAGTATGAGCTCATTGAGGTCAAGTAGCGCCTAGCTATTGGACAAAATAAGCGCCTTTGTAGCACAACGTTAGTAAAAGCCGCCCGTGAGCACAGTGCCCACGGGCGGCTTTTTGGAAGTGCTAGGGGGTCAGATAGACCAGTAAACCGTCCTATTTCCTAAAAATACTCGTCGAGGAAGTCGTCGACCGTATTCCAGTAGAGCTCGGGGTCAACTTGCGCACTCTTGGCGTGGGTGGCGCCATGGATAGTGAGCTTTTGCTTGACCTTGCTGGCGCACGCGTCGTAGTTTTGGTCGAGCATGCTGTACGGTACAAAGGTGTCCTGGTCGCCGTGGATAAACAGCATGGGAACCGTCGCGTGTTTGAGTTGCTCCACACTGCTTGCCGTATGAAAGTCGTAGCCTGCGCGCACGTTGCACACTAAGTTTGCTACATCGAGCAAGGGAAAGCTGGGCAGGCCGAACACGTCCTTGAGCTGCAGGGAAAACTCGTCCCAAACACTCGTATAACCGCAGTCCTCGATAATGCATTTCACGTTTGCGGGCAGAGATTCCCCCGCGACGTTCATGGCGGTTGCCGCACCCATCGACTCGCCAAAGACCAGGATGCGCGCCTCGGGGTCAGCCTGAACGATTTGCTCGATCCATGCGACGATGTCGAGGCGCTCGGGCCAGCCCATGCCGATATAGTCGCCGCCGGAGCGCTCGTGGGCGCGGGCGGCGGGTGCGAGTACGTTCATGCCGCGGTCGTGGAATCGCTTGACGTATCGGGCCATACCGATAGGCTCGTTGGTATATCCATGCAGGCAGACGGCGTAGTCGTGTGTGCTCTCCGACGCAGCAAAATACCAGGCGGCGAGCTCAGTCCCGTCGTCCGCGGTGAGGCTGCTGCTCTCGCGGTTCTCTTTAAACCACGCCCGTGCCTCGCCCTCCTCGGCATCCATCTGCTCGCCCTTTTCGGCGTCCTTGCCGTCCTGCATCATCTTCATGGTGTATGGCGCGCGGGGATTCAGCGCGAAGTCAAACAGAAAGTTGCCGGCAAACCCCAGCAGCGCGACAACGAGCACCAGCGCAACGACGCCGGCTATCTTGAGCTTTCGATGGGAACGTGCGTTTTGAGACATAAGAAGCTTTCCTATAAGATGTTAATACATCAACATTTAATGCAAGCGCATTATGGACGTTCGCCGTTGATGCGTCAACAGGCAAAGAATGGGTAAACAAAGGGTCACGTATGGTGCAAATTTCGCACGTACCTAGACGCTTTGATATAGTGTTGAGAACTCTTTACGTTGGAGGATGTAACCGGCATGTCCGATTCGAGCGACAGTTCTAAGCCGCGACCCAAGACCGCGGCCGTTCCACACTACACGGTGGGCGAGGAGATCATGAACTCCGTCACCCATGGTGTCGGCTGCCTGCTGGGTATCGCGGGCCTGGTGCTCCTGATCGTATTCGCCGCCCTGCGCGGCGGAAGCCCGGCCCACATGGCCGCGGCGATTGTCTATGGCGTCAGCATTATCCTCGAATACCTAGCCTCCACGCTCTACCACGCGATTCAGCCCGCGCGCGCCAAGCGCGTGTTTCGCATCATCGATCACAGCTGCATCTACCTGCTCATAGCCGGCAGCTATACGCCGTTTTGCCTCATCACGCTCGCAAACGACGGCGGCGCTGTGCTGTTCTTTGCCGTATGGGCCATCGCCATCATCGGCATCGCCCTCGAGTGCTTTATGCGTGAGCGTCAACCGCACTGGGTAAGCGGCCTGGTCTACCTGCTGATGGGCTGGCTCGTTGTCTTTAAGCTGCCCGAACTTGTGGCGCTGCTCAACCCCGTGGCACTTGCCCTGCTCGCCGTCGGCGGCGTGTGCTACACCGCGGGCGTGCCGTTCTATATCGCCAAAAACGTGCGCTATCTTCACAGCGTGTTTCACCTGTGGGTACTCGCCGGCAGCATCTTCCAGTTCATGGCGGTGATCCTCTTCGTAATCTAGCGACCACGCCTGCGCACCCGCGTCCTTGTTTGGGCGCCGGTGCAATTGCCGTATCCGCCGTCAACGTTTTAATCCGACGTCCCGAATCTTGGAGGTTCGAGAAACTCCCGATGGACATAACCATCTCCCTTATCACCACCCTCGTTTTGACCCTCATCAACGGCTACTTCTCTATGTCTGAGATGGCGCTCACCACGGCCAAGCGCGCCGTGCTGGAGCACGAGGCCGAGGAAGGCGACAAGCGCGCCGAGCGTGCCATTAAGCTGGCTGCCGACTCCGACCAGCTGCTCGCCACCATCCAGGTCGCCATCACGCTCGTGGGCTTCGCCTCGTCCGCCGTCGCCTCGACGAGTCTGTCCGACCCACTCGCCACGTGGCTCATGAGCTTTGGCATCGCGCCGCTCTCCGCCATCGCGCGCGGCCTGGCGCCGGTCATCATCACCGTCGCGGTCGCCTTCGTGTCCATTGTGATCGGCGAGCTTGTGCCCAAGCGCATCGGCCTGGCCAACGCCGAAGGCGTGTCCAAGCAGGTTGTGGGGCCGTTGTCGTTTTTCCAAAAGATCGCCCGTCCGCTCGTGTGGCTGACCGGTGCTTGCTCCGATGGCCTGGCCCGCATCCTGCGCATCAAGAGTGCCGACGACCGCCAGAACGTCTCGGAAGAAGAGATCAAGTACATGGTCTCGGAGCAGGACGACCTGCTCGACGAGGAAAAGCGCATGATCCACGAGATCTTCGACCTGGGCGACACCGTTGCCCGCGAGGTCATGGTGCCGCGCGTGGACACCACCATGTGCGAGGACGACGAGACGGTCGCCGACGTGCTGTCCACCATGCGCCAGACCGGCTTTAGCCGCATCCCCGTCTATCACGAGGATCCCGACAACGTCGCCGGCATCGCGCACATCAAGGACCTGATTCAGCCCGCGCTCGACGGCAAGGGCGACCAGCCCATCGCCGGCTTTTTGCGCGACGCCACCTTTGTGCCCGACACCAAGGACATCCTGCCGCTGCTGTCCGAGATGCAGACCTCGCACGACCAGATCGTGGTGGTCGTGGACGAGTACGGCGGCACGGCCGGCATTATCACCATCGAGGACATCGTCGAGGAGATCGTCGGCGAGATCGAGGACGAGTTCGACCCCGACAACAAGTATCTCACGCGCCTTTCGCGCCGCGAGTGGCTCGTTGATGGGCGTTTTTCGTGCGATGACGCGATTGAGCTTGGTTGGCCGCTTGAGGAAAGCGATGATTATGAGACCATCGCCGGCTGGATTTTGGAGCTTTGCGACTCGGTGCCCGACATCGGAGAGGTGTTTGAGGTTGCGGGGTACAAGTTTAAAGTGCAGTCGATGCGTGGCCAGCGCATCTCGCTCATTCGCGTGATCGCTCCGGCCGAAACCGATAAGAAGGATTCCGAGTCTTCGGTAGACGAGCCGACGACGTCGGGTGCGGGTTCCGCGAATCCGCACGACGGCGACGAGTAGGACAAGGAAGAGTAGGGGAGAGTTATGGCAGGCCTGTTCAACATCCTTAAGGTCACCGTCAGCGAGGACAAGATCTGCGCGCACGTGCTGGTGAACCCCGGCATGCCGCTCATGACCTCGGAGGATATCGAGGCTACGGCGCGCGTGTATTACCTGGTGCCGGCGATTGCCAAGCACCTGTGCCTGGGTGATTCCGGTCGCGAGTTCCAGGACTGCATGGGCCAGACCGAGCTCTGCCACCTGCTGGAGCACGTGACGGTCGAGCTCATGAACGAGACCGGTCTTGCCGGTAGCATCTCGTGCGGCCGCACGCGCGTAAGCGAGCACGACGAGCGCGTTTTTGAGGTTGAGCTTTCGTGCCCCGACGACGCGCTGGCCATCGGTGCACTGTCTTCGGCCACCTTTATGATGGACTGGGCGTACCTGCACGCCGACCAGCCTGCCCCCGACGTGGAGGGCACGGTCGCGGGCCTGCGCAACCTGGTGCTGGGCATGCGCGCCGAGGCCGAGGGCAAGGATCCTCACGAGGCCGTCGCCGCTGCGAACGGCGAAGATGCTGCCGAGGACGAGGGCGCTGACGAGGGCGATGTGCCGGTCGACGCCGAGCCCGTTGCCGATGCGACCGCCGAGCCCGTTCCCACCGAGCCCCAGGGTGTCCCCAACTTTGACGACGAGCCCCAGGTGGCGATTGATACCGAGGGTGCGGTTGCCGAGAACCACGAGGCCTCCGCTGCCGTCTTTGGCGGTGCGGCGACGGTTCCGGCAGGACCTGCGCATGAGGGCGGCCTGCCGCTCGTGGACGGCGCCGGCGAGGACCCGGGTGCCACGGTGGCCATGCCGGCTATGCCCCAAGAGTAGGCCTACGCGTTTATCACCATCACGTACCTGCGCCTTTGCCGTACACAGATGAGCGGAGCGGCAAGTGATGCGCTGCGGGTATAATGGACAGCATTCAAACGGTGGGCACCGACGTGCCCGCAGGAGAGGAATGATCATGGGTAAGACTTTCAGCTTTGTCTCCGGCGCACTTTTTGGTGCCGCTGCCGGCGCTATTGTCGGCGTTGCTCTGGCCCCGCGCTCGGGCGCCGAGACCCGCGCCATGGCTGCCGATATCGCCAACGACGCCTGGGACAATATGCGCGACACCTACGAGCACAGCGCCGAGGAGGCCCGTGCTGCGGTGAATGACTTTGGCCCGATGGTCGACGCCAAGACCGACGACCTGCGCGCCAAGGTCGACCTGGCCCGCGAGCGCATGGACCAGCTGCGCGAGCAGCTCAACGACGCCATTTCGGGCGGCAACGTGACGCCTGCCGCCGACGTCGTGGTCGAGAACGCCGTCGAGGCTGATACCGAGGCTGCGGAGCCCTCGACCGAGGCATAATGCGCGCCGGGGATTTTGTCGGCGCCAAGATCTATCGCAAGCCTACCGAGGACAAGCGCACCAAAAAGGACGGCACGCCGCGCAGCCCTAAAAAGCTCGGAAAGATTCACTTTCCGGTCTTTACCCCGGGCGGTACGCGCGTGGTCGGCTTTATGGTCCGCCAGTCCGATATCGCGGGCATGATCGAGCGCCCCGACCGATTCGTAGCGCTCGACGCCATTGGTGTCTACGAGGGCGCCATTGCGGTCGATGACGTCAAGGACACATACGATGCCGCCGCCGCCAAGCGCCTCGACATCAACCTGGACGATTGCATCATCTGGGTCGGTATGGACGTGCGCACGGAATCGGGCGACGTCGTGGGCTATTGCTCGGACGTTGAGTTCAAGCCACGCTCGGGCATCGTGCAGGCATTCTATGTGACCGCCGGTGCTGCTTCGAGTGTTTTGGTCGGTGACACGCAGGTGCCGCCGACGATGCTGCGCGGCTACGAGAACGGCGCGATGGTCGTCTCGGACGAGGTCAAGTCGCTCGGGTATTCGGGCGGTGCGGCTGCCAAGGCCGCCGAGGCCAGCGTCGTGGTGGGCGACAAGGTCAAAAAGGGCGCCAAGGTGCTCGACGACAAGGGATCGGTTGCCGTGGACAAGGGCAGTCGCGCACTGGGCAAGCAGCTCGGCAAGACGCGCGGCATGTTCAAGGCCTTTAAGGACGAATACCAAAAGGCGAGCGGAGGCTCGTCAAAAGCTACAAAATAGCGACGTACCAAATGATGGGAGGCAAGCCGGAGACCTGTTGCTCCGGCTTGCTGTGTTTATGGGGGAGGGCACATGCGCCAAAACGGATCCAACTTAAACGGGCGTTCGGGTGCGCGTCCGACGGCGCGCCGCGATCTGGGGCAGCTGCCCAGCGGTCAGCGCAAGCGTCACCGTAAGCCCGGCGCGATGTATCTCAACCATAGCCGCGGTTTTAGCGATCGCAGCGCGCGCATCGGCAACAGCCGCACACCCCGTCGTTCGTCTCGCCTGCCCTATGCGCTCATCGCCGTGGGTTGCGCGCTCGTGCTGTTTATCGCTGCCGTCGTGGGCTACGTCAACCGCAGCGTGGACGTGGAACTCAACGGGCAAAAGACCGCGGTGCGCGTGGGCTCTACGTTGCAGAATCTTATCGACGATCAGGAGTTGACTGACACCTACGACGCAGGCGACCTGCTAGCCGTCGATGACAGCGTGCTCAAGCGCCATGGGGGCGAAAAGCTGTCGGTGAAGGTCGACGGCAAGCGCGTGAAGCAGGGCAAATGGGATAGCCGCGAACTTGAGGGTGGCGAGAAGGTGACGGTCAAGGATGGCCGTAACACCTACGAGAAGCACGAGGTTCAGGCTACGGTTATCGAGCCCAAGCTCAAGGTCGAGGGCACGGGCGCTATCGAGTATGTGCAGACGTGGGGTGTCCAGGGCCGCTCCGAGGTGTGGGTTGGTGAGCAGTCGGGCAAGACGCAGGACCGCGGCGAGGTTGTGCCCGCCACCGATTGCGTCGTTGCGTGCGCCAGCGTGGCGCCCAAGGGCAACAAAAAGTACGTGGCGCTGACGTTTGACGAGGGTCCGAGCGGCGCTACCAAGCAGATCTTGCAGGTGCTCAAGGAAAAGGGCGTCACCGCGACGTTCTTCCTTTCGGGCGATGCGGCCGAGGCCTCGCCTGCCACGGCCAAGGCGATTGTCGATGCCGGGTGCGAGATCGGATCCAACAGCTACAGCGACGATTCGCTCAAGGGCCAGGACCGTGAGGCGGTACGCGAACAGATCACGAAAGGCACCGATGCGATTAAGTCGGCGACCGGCGTGAAGACGATGCTACTGCGTGCTCCCTACGCTGCCTTTGACGAGCAAAACTGGATTGATGCGATGGACCTGGTCTCCGCCGTGGTCTCGTGGAATATTGACTCGGGCGACTGGCTGCTCAACGGTGCCGACGAGCAAGTCTCGACGGTGCTCGATTCGGTGACGCCGGGCAATATCGTGCTGCTCACCGATAGAGACGAATGCGCTGAGCAGACACTCGAGGCGCTGCCGCAGATTATCGACGGCCTCATTGCCGACGGCTACAAGATCGTGACGCTCAGCGACCTGGTCAAGACGGACACGTCGCTGAGCAAAAAGCTCACCTTGCTGACGAAGGTCACCATGCCCAAGGACGCCGTGTTCCCCCAGCTTGCTGAGGACAATGACACCACAGGGTAGTTATTGGGTAGTCATTTAAGAACGTCCCCAATGACTATGTCACGGATGCGTCAGCGTTTGGTATGCCTGCAATGTGCAGCGCATAAATTCGATGCCGCAGGGCGATGCTGATGCTATAGTTACTGCGGTTAATGAGGGTCAAGAGAAAGGTTACAGGTGAAATCCAAACCTCGACCATACAGTCGATGACCCCATGCAGGTGCTTTTTGCGCATGCACGGGGTGTAAGCGTCGAGCGGCGTGCCGCCCGCGCATGCGTATACATATCCAGAAGCCCCCAGACGCCGCACGCGCGGCCGCGTCCGGAGGAATAATGATGGGGAGCACCATTGAATTATCTGAGTGAGATGCTCAAATTGCCGGTCTTGGACGTCGACGGCGAAAAGCTCGGCGTGGTCAACGATTTTGGTATTGCTACCGGCGAAGTTTTTCCGCACGTGACGTCGCTCGCGTTCCGCGGACCCGGCAAGACGCCGTTTATGATCAGCTGGCGCAAATGGGTCGACCGTATCGACGAGACGGGTGTACACCTTAAGACGTCGGCCACCGAAATCCGTTTTTCGTACCTGCAGCCGACCGAACTCTTGCTTGCCCGCGACGTGCTCAACAAGCAGATTGTCGATACGCAGGGCATGAAAGTCGTGCGCGTAAACGACATCAAGTTTTCCATGTCGGGCGAAAATCAGCTGCGCCTGCTGGGCGCCGAGGTCGGTGCCCGCGGTCTGCTGCGCGCCATCAGCCCCGCGCTCGAGCATATCGTCGAGGGCTTTATGAAGCACCTGGGCAAGCCGCTCAGTGAGGACATCATCGCTTGGTCCTACATGGACCTGCTCGATCGCTCGACTAAGAACATCCAGCTCTCGGTGTCGCACAAGACGCTTGGCGAGCTGCACCCTGCCGACATTGCCGACATCATCGAGCAGCTCGACCCGCGCCTGCGTGCGCAGGTGTTCGCGCAGCTCGACACCGCCCAGGCCGCCGAGGCCATCTCGGAGTTCGATGATGACGAGCTCATGACCGAGATGCTCGAGGGCCTGTCCGATACGGACGCATCGTCGATGCTGGCCATGATGGACCCGGACGACGCCGCCGACCTGATCGACGAGCTCGATTACGAGAAGGCCGAGAAGCTCCTGCGCCTGATGGGCGTCAAGGAGGAGAAGGCGATTCGTAACCTGCTGGGCTATGAGGACAACACCGCCGGCCGCATCATGACCTCGGAGTTTGTCTCGCTGCCCGCCACGGCGACGGTCGGCGATGCCATCGAGGCGATTCGCAAACTCGATGAGGACTTCGAGAGTGTCTATTACGTCTATACCGAGGATCCGAGCGGCATGCTCACCGGCGTGCTCTCGCTGCGCACGTTGATCGTGGCCGACCGCGATGCCACGCTGGGCCAGCTCGCCTATCGCGACCTGGTCTACGTGTCGCCCGACGAGGACCAGGAAGACGTGACGGACGAGATGACCAAGTACGACCTGGTTGCCATCCCTGTCTGCGACGAGAACCGTCATATCCTGGGCATCGTGACCTTCGACGACGCCATGGACGTTATCGCCGAGGAGCATCAGGAGGACCTGCAGATCGCCGGTGTCGGTTCGGGCGATAGCGCGTCGGACGACTCGACGAACGTGCTCAGCTGGTTCGTGCATCGCCAGTACTGGGTTGTCGTGTGGGGCATTGCCTCGTGCATCATGGCAACGGTGCTGGGGACGGCGCTCGGCTCCGCGCATCTGGTGGTGTTCCCCATGTGCGCCATGCCGCTCGTGCTGCTTGCTGCCTCGCGCATGGTGTCGTTCGTCAAGAACTACTTCTTGGAGTATGACGGTCACGACGACGAGCCCAAGCCATATCTGGGATTCTTCTTCCAGAGCACGGGTATGGGCCTGATCCTTTCGCTCGTGACCTACCTGTGCGCCCAGCTGGTGCGCACCGCCGCGTTCCCCGATGCGCCCATGTTTGAGGAGCAACTCTTTACCGGGTGCTTTAATATCGCTGCCATCATTTGCCTGGTTGGCAACATGAGCGCCGTGATTTACCTGATGGTGCTGTTCTGGCGTGACGAGCATGACCTCAACACGTCGGGCACCGCCATGAACGTTATTGCCGTCATGATCTCGTGCGTAGCGTACTGCGCCGCTGCGGTGCTGCTCACCATGTCGGTCATTGGTTAGGTGGTCGCGTGCAAAATACCAAGCAAAAGTCGGGCACCAAGCAAAAGTTGACCATCGCGGCCATCTTTGGCGCTATGGGCCCCGGTCTGCTGGCGGCGCTTTCGGGCAATGACGCCGGCGGCATTGCAACGTATTCCAGTGCGGGCGCCAACTATGGCTACAAGATGCTCTGGATGCTTCCCGTCATGACTGTGCTGCTCATCGTGACGCAGGAGACCGCGGCGCGCTGCGGCTGCGTCACGGGCAAGGGCCTGGCATCGCTCATCCGCGAGCGCTTTGGCGTGCGCAAGAGTGTACTTGCTATGGCGGCGCTGTTGATCGCCAACACGGCTGTGACCATTTCGGAGTTTGCGGGTATCGCCAGCGGCCTTGCTCTCTTTGGCGTGCCGGCGAGCATCTCGGTGCCTTTGGTGGCGCTGCTGGTGTGGATGCTTACCATGTCGGGTAGTTTCCAGCGCATCGAGAAGATTCTGCTGCTGGTAAGCTGCGTCTTCGTGACCTATATTGTCGCCGCGTTTATGGCTGGCCCCAACTGGGGTGAGGTCGCGGTCGACCTGGTCGTGCCTAACATTCAAAATGACCCCAGCTACGTGTCGCTCGTGGTCGCAACGATCGGTACCACCATCGCGCCGTGGATGATTTTCTTGGCGCAGAACAACGTGGTCGACAAGAACGCGGGCGAGGACGATATCGTGCTGCAGCGCATCGATACCGTGAGCGGCTCGCTTGCCGCCGATGTCATTGCCGGCTTTATTATCATCACGACCGGTACGGTGTTGTTCCCGGCGGGCATTCAGATTAGCGATGCTGCCGATGCTGCCCGTGCGCTGGAGCCTATTGCGGGTCAGTGGTCCACGGTACTGTTTGCCTCGGGCCTGGTCGCGGCGAGCTTCTTGGCTGCCTGCGTGCTGCCGGGCGTTACGTCGAGCGCTATCTGCGAGGCATTTGGCTGGGAGCGCGGTGCCGACCGCAGCTGGGACGAGGCCCCGGTCTATCGCGGCATCATTACGGCCATCATCGGTATCTCTGCCGTGCTGGTGCTTATGCCCGGCGTCGATCTGTTCCAGATTATGATGACCTCGCAGGTCATCAATGGCGTGCTACTGCCCGTGGTTCTGGTGTTCCAGGTGGTTATTGCCGCTGACCGTCACATTATGGGCACTAACCGCAACGGCCGCGTGTGGAATGTGCTCACTTGGGCGACTATCGGTGTGATTACGGTGCTCACGGTCGTCATGTTTGTTCTGCAGGCGATGGGTTACAGCGCTTAGCGCCTCTTTTGGACTCCAAACAGGCCGCAGCGATGGGCTGCGGGCTGTTTTTGTCTGCTATAGGGTGTTAGTTATATGGCAGTGGGCAAAAAATGCCAAATATGAGTACTGTTGCTAAGTGAATAGCATTTACATTCAAGAAGATAATAAACATAACCTATAGTATGTTCATTAAAATTGGCTCCAATACGCCTTAAACCAGTCAGGTTGGCTGCTTTAGGGGGTTGTAGGGTTCGCTCGGACGTCATTTTGGGTGGTTTTGCCTGCTACTAAAATGGTAACAGTACTCATATTTGCCCTTTTTTGCCCACAGACCTTTGAGGGTGCGGCGAAAAGGGCTTGTTTTGATTGTTTGGGGCAGGCGCGAGGCGCGGAAACGATGTCTGGAGCGACGGAGCGGCCTGGAATTCATCCGTAGAGGTCTTCATTGGCTGCGCCAGGAGTGTCCCTAGGTACCGGTACATAAGGAACGTCCCTAACTGCCGGAGGGGGCGTCTGCCGTGGCAGACGCCCCCTCCGGATGTGGGAAGTTTGCGCTGCAGGTTACTTGTCGGTGCCCAACTTGTGCGGCTTGAAGGCAAGCGCATTGATGAGTGCGTCGGTGGCAGACTTGACGGCTGCCGGCTGCGGATCGTTGACGTGATCCTCGGGATGCACGGGCAGGTCCTTCTTGACTGCGTCGTGGATCAAGTTGAGGTACTCAGTCACGCCAGTGGTCGATAGGTGCGTGCCATCGCCATCGAACAGGTCGTTGCGGTTGGCGCTGTATCCGTACCAGTCGATAACGCGCACGTTCTTGTAGCGCGTGGCGGCGTTGGCGATGGCCTGGTTGGTAGAGCCAACCCACGGCTGCGGGCTGCGCGTGTTCACAAACACCACAATACGCTTATCTCCCGCATCGGCCATGATGGCGTCGATCTGGTCGTCGGTTACCAAGCCGTTGGTGCCCAGGGCAAAGACCACGATCTTGCCGGCAAGGTTCTGCTGGATATAGCCCTCAAATGTCGCGCGCCCCGCATCAAACTGGCGGCCCTTTTCGGCATCGATATGGCTGTGCGGGAACACGCCGTCAAAGGTGTCTACGGCACGCAGCGACACGGAGTCGCCGATCATAAGCAGATCGTAGGAGCCATCGGGGAAGCCGTCGTTGTCCTTGTCGGTGTCGTCGGCCGCCTGCTGGTCGGTGGGCGCGGTGTTCTTGGCTTCCTTGTTCAGAACTTCGGCGCCCTCGCCGCTCAGCGCAGACGTCTCGGGCACAAAGATCAGGCCGCCCAGTGCAACGACCAACACGACAGCGTAGGCTGCGCAGACAGGGATGTGCGTGCGTGCCCAGTTGGCGGGCGTGGTGGTGCCATCGCGGAATTCGGCGACGGTGCGCCCAAAGGCGCCCTTCCTAAACGGAGTCTCGATAAAGCGATAGCAGCACTCTGCCACGGCGACCACCAACAACACCTGCAAAATGTACTGCCACCACGGCGTATCGTTGATGTTGGCGACCGGGTTCATGAGGAGCAGCAGCGGATAGTGCCACAGGTAGATGCTGTAGGAGCGCTTGCCAACCCATACGAGCGGCTCGGCGGACAGCGCGCGGGCAACCATTCCCTGGGGCTGCACGCAGGCCGCGATGACCATGAGTGTGAGGATCGAGCACAGCAGCGTGCCTCCGCGATACTGGAACGCGGTGTAGCCGTTGGTGAGCGCGACCATGGCGGCAAGGCCAACCAGACCCACGAGGCCCAACACATCGATGGATGCGGGCGAGGACCAAAAGCGCACGAGGGCGCTCGGCTGTGCCGGGCCGGTCTCGGCTGATTCGTCGGCCTTCTCGCCAGGCTTGCCCTCGGCGTTCTTGCCGTGCTTGGCGGCGCCGGCCAGGCGATTGAGCCCCAAACGACGAGCGAGACGCACCGGCGCCAGGTCGCGATCGGGGATAAAGGCCATCCAGGCACCCAGCAGCAGCGAGAACACGCGGGTGTCGGTGCCGTAGTACACGCGGCTGGGGTCGGCGGCAGGGTTGTAAAGCACCATCATGGCAAGGGCAGATACCGCGGCAAGGCCCAGAACCACGCGGCGCGTGTTGGGCTTGCTCATGTGCATGGATACCATAGCGAGCAGCAGCGGGGGCCAAACCAGGTAGAACTGTTCCTCGATGGCGAGCGACCAAAAGTGCGTAAGCGGCGAGGGATCGCCCAGGGCGTTGAAGTACGAGACGTTTTGGGCAATCTGCCACCAGTTGTTGAAGAACAGCAGCGACGGCAGGATATCGGGGCGCATCTTGGTGAGCATCACGTGGTTGAAGACGGTGCACAGCGCACAGGTCACCACCACGACGGTCACCACGGCGGGGACCAGGCGACGGATGCGGCGGATCCAGAAGCTCTTGAGGTCGATACGGCCGGTCTTAGCGACTTCGTTGAGTAGCAGGCGTGTGATCAGATAGCCCGAAAGCACAAAGAAGATCGTGACGCCGAGCAGACCGCCCTGCGCCCACGTGAGGTTGAGGTGATAGAGCACCACCGCGACGACGGCAAGCGTGCGCAGGCCGTCAAGGGCAGGGATGTAGCGGGACTTGGGGCGAGCAGGCGTCTGCTCCGCGGCGGGAGTGTTGGCGCGGCCCGCGTTGTTGGCAGAAGCGCGATGGGGGCTCGTGGTGCGTCGCGGCTCGTTGGCACGGCGTTCGCTCTTCACGCGTTCGTGCGGCGCCGGCTCGTTGCCCGTGCGGCGTCGACCGCGCGAGCCCGATTGCGAGAATTGTTCCATAAAACATCATCCAATGACGAGAATAATCAGCACGTATTCATTGTAGCTGCCTGCTCCTGTGAATGCTTGCTGCTGGCGCAACCTCAAGGGTGCGTTCACATCAAAGTGAACTAAAGTTATAGAGGTGCGAAGGCGCGCAATCGACGGTCGACGGTGGGTGCAAAGCCCGCAGATGAGGAGGTTTCCATGGCAGATCGCGGCATCGTTGCGGTGTTCGGCAGCATGAACATGGACCTTTCGGTGGCGTGCGAGCGCATACCGCGCGCGGGCGAGACCGTCGGCGGCAGCGGGTTTATCACCAACGCCGGCGGCAAGGGCGCCAATCAGGCCGTAGCTGCCGCGCGTATGGGCGCGTGCACGCACATGATCGGCGCGGTCGGTCGCGACGCGTTCGGCGCGTCGCTCGTGGTGGGGCTCCAAGACGCCGGCGTGGACTGTGACTTTGTAGTGCATCGCGATGACGTGGAGACGGGAACGGCGACCATCATTCGCTGCGAGGGCGACAACCGCATCGTACTGTCACCGGGCGCCAACCATGCGCTTGCGGGCGCGGACGTTGCCTGCGCGCTGAGGCGTCTGGTGGCTCATGAGCTCGACGGCGACGCCAGCGAGATTGCCCCGGCTGCCGGAAGCGTCTTTATCGCCCAGGGCGAATGTGACCTTGCAGCGACGGCCGAGGCGCTTGTTTGCGCTCACGAGCTGGGGTTCTATACGGTCTTCAATCCAGCGCCCGCCTGCGAGCTGCCTGCGGAGGTCTGGCCTGCGGTCGACTTGGTCTGCCCCAACGAGACCGAGTGCCAGGTGCTGACGGGCATTCTGCCCACGGATGACGCGAGTTGCGTCACCGCGCTCAATGCGCTGCTCGACAAGGGTGCCGGAGCTGCGGTCATCACGTTGGGCGGTGCCGGCTCGGTTACGCTCGGCGATGGCGGTGAGCTGCTGCGCATGCCGGCACTTTCGAGTACGGTAGTCGATACCACGGCCGCCGGCGATACGTTTATCGGCGCGTTGGCGGCGGCTCGCCTAGAGGGCTTGCCGCTCTTTGAGTGCATGGCCGCGGGTGCTCGCGCCTCGGCAGTGACGGTGTCGCGCCTGGGCGCTCAGCAATCGATTCCCACGCGCGCCGAAGTTGAACATTGGTTTGGTTAAACGATAAAGACGGAGAAGCGGAGTAGAACAATGGCAATCAAGAAGCTGATCCTTGATCTGGATATGGGTGTTGACGATGCGATGGCGCTGGCCTATGCCATCGCGAGCCCCGAGGTGGAGCTCGTGGGCATCACCACGTGCTTTGGTAACGTGCGCGTCGAGCAATCGGCGCACAATTGCCTGGCGGTGCTCGATCTGCTGGGTCGCCCCGAGGTTCCGGTGTACCTGGGTGCCGACCGTCCTCTGCAGGCGACTGAGCCCTATACGCCGCCGGCGTCCACCGCGCTCATTCACGGCAAGAACGGCATCGGCGGCGCGAGCGTGCCCGCGTCGCCCTACGAGCCGGTGGGGGCGACCTCGGCCGACGGCAACGCTGCGGTCGATTATCTGATCGATGCCGCGCGCACCTATGGTCCCGATCTGGTCTACGTAGCGACTGGCCCGCTCTCCAACCTGGCGCTCGCCCTGGAGCGCGATGCGGCGGCGATGATGTCCATCGGCCGCGTGGTCGTGATGGGCGGCGCCCTTACCGTGCCCGGCAACGTGAGCGCGGGCGCCGAGGCCAATATGGCGAGCGACCCCGAGGCAGCCGACGCGGTGCTGCGCTCGGGCCGTAAGCTCACCATGGTGGGTCTGGACGTGACGCATCGCGTGGTGCTCACACGCCGCGACATTGCCGGCTGGACGGGCTCGGGCACCATGGCGGGCTGCGCATTTGCGAGCATGGTCGAGCACTACATTGGCTCGTACGAGATGAACGCACCCTACCTGGGTGGTTGTGCGCTGCACGATCCGCTGGCCGTTGCCGTGGCGATCGACCCCACGCTCGTAGGTGCGCTCGGCTGCAACCTGCGTGTTGATCTGCTGGGCGAGTACCGCGGTCGCACCATCTGCGATGAGCGCCGCCTGTCCGATCCGGACAAGAGCGCGCTTGTGGCACTGACCGTGGATGCTCCGCGCTTCCTGTCCGAGTTCAAGACGCGTATGGCCCGTGTCCTGGGCTAAGTTGTCTTTTTGGACGGGGCTTTTTTGACTGGTATGATTGGTACGACCATTCGAACCAGCTAAAAGAGCCCCGTCCCAATTTGACTATCGAGAGGATCTGCCATGGAGCGCATCGCCAGCTTTTCCGTTGATCATCTGCTGCTTGAGCCCGGCGTGTATGTGAGCCGCATCGACCGCGATCCGGCGACCGGTGCTGCCGTCACCACGTTTGACCTGCGCCTGACCACGCCCAACAAGGAGCCGGTCATGAACACCGCCGAGTGCCACACCATCGAGCACCTGGGTGCAACGTTCTTGCGCAATCATGCCGAGTGGTCGGGCCGCATTGTCTACTTTGGCCCCATGGGCTGCCGCACGGGCTTTTACCTCGTTGTGTTTGGCGAGGTGACGAGCGAGGAGATCCTGCCGCTCGTGCGTGAGCTGTTCGAGTTTGTCGCCGACTTTGAGGGCGATGTCCCCGGTGCCGCTCCCGAGGAGTGCGGCAACTACCTGGACCAGAACCTTCCCATGGCTAACTGGCTCGCGCGCCGTTACCTCGACCGCGACCTGGCCGATATCGACGAGAAGCACCTGCACTATCAGCAGGCATAAGGGCTTTATCGCCCAAAACGCGCGCATTGGGCGCCTTCGCTTATGCGGGGGCGCCTTTTTGTTGATTGGTCGGGACGAGCGTTCAAAATCGCTCATGTTTGTTCTAGAATGTTCGTATAGTCACATTTACGAACAGGAGTGAACATGCATATCTGCTCTGTCAACGATCCCGAGTTCAAATCCTATGGCAACGTTTGGAATAACGTTCCGTCCGAGCTCACGTCGCCCGTGCTCGAGGCGCTTTCTGCCACGTCCATTCCCGAGGGCAGCAAGTACGTAGCAAGTGCGCCGGAGCTCGAGGGCGTCAAGGATGCCGATAAACTGGGCTTTCTCATGTTTGGCGGCCGACCCTTCCAGCTGGGCTGGTGCAATGGCCACAACACGCAGCTCAACTGCCTGGAGTATCACCGCGCCAGCGAGTTCAACCTGGGCGCGCGCGACTTTATCCTGCTCGTGGCGCATCGCTGGGAGATCGAGGACGGTAAGCTCGACACCGCGTGCGTCAAGGCGTTCCGCGTGCCGGCGGGTACGGTCGTCGAAGTCTTCAACACCACGCTCCACTACACGCCCTGCATGGTCGATGACGGCGGCTTCCAGGTGATGGTGGCGCTGCCGGCGGGCACCAACGGCCCGCGCCCCGAGGCTGCATCCGACATGCCTGCTGCCGGCGACAGCTACTGCTACTGGAAGGCCGACAAGTGGGTCCTCTGCCACGCCGACAGCCCCAAGGCAGCCGAAGGCGGCTACGTAGGCCTCATCGGCAAAAATCTCGACATCACCGTGGACTAGCGCATCGCCCCAAACCACCACAAAGGTGCCTGTCTCCTTTGCGGTGGTTTGGGGCGGGCAGATATCGGGAAGTGCCAGACGGGGGAGGCTGCCGGGCGCCTTGCCGTCTGCGGATTTTGGGACATGTGGCCCGCTTTTTGAGCCTGCCTGTCGGTACACTAAAAGCACTATGGGTACCCGCGAGCGACATATCGGCAACGCGGCCGCCCGATCCGCACCCGTGGCGGATCCCAGGGGCGGCAGGCTCTTCGCCATGCCGCGATTCCTTGTTGGCATAACACATCAGGTGTACCGCCACCGCGTCTTTGCTATCGCCGGTGTCATCACCGCGATGTTCCTCATGCTTTTGGCAGTCTTGCCGGCGCTGTTCGCCTTCGACCCCAAACTTTCTAACGCCGTGCCCGCCTATAGCGAGGTGTCCGAAGAGGTCGTGGATGCGCTCGTCCATTCGAGCTCTCTGCCGTTGCTTGTTGCCGCAATTGCATTTTCGATCTGGGGCGTATCGGTCTATCTGCGCTGTTTGGACTATGTGTTGCGCCGCCGTCTTGTTGCCATCGCCACCATCTGCGCCCTGTGGATGATCGAAGTCATTCTCAAGTACAAGTCGTTCACGCCGTTCTATGCCACCGTGCTGTGGTACCTGTACTACGTGCCCATGACGCTCATTCCGCTGCTCTACCAGTTGTGTGGTCTGCGCCTTGCGGGCCTGGAGCAACACCGCCTGGGTCGCCGCTACTGCGCTGCGCTGTGGATTATGGCTATCCTGCTTATCGGATTTGTGCTCACCAACGATTTTCACCAGCAGGTCTTCCACTTTGACCGTACAAGCGACACCTGGAGCAACGATTACACGTACGGCTGGGGTTATTTCGCCGTCCTCGTGTGGACGGCCTTTAACTTTGTGGCCTTTTTTATCCTGGTGGGCCGGTCCTCGTCCTTTCGCATCCAACGTTTCTCGGGCACGGCGGCGCTCGTGCTGCTGGGCGGCGCGTTCTTTGCCATCTCATATGCGTTGCGCGTGCCTTGGGCATGGAGGCTCAACTTCTCGCTCGTCTATTGCGTCTTGTGCGTGGTGGCGATGGAAATCTGTCTCGATTGCGGTGTCGTTCCGTCATATCACGACATCGCCGGCATTTTCGACACCTTGCCGCTTGACCTCAAAGTTCTAACGCGCGACCTGCAGGAAGTCTATGCCACGCCAGTGTCAAAGCCAATGCCGGTGGGCGTGCGCGAGGAGTTGCGGACCCAGGCGCACAGCCGCGCCCATGCCTTTGCCGTGGCGTCCGATCCCGATGTGATGTGCCGTGCCTTTCCACTGCTGGGCGGATCGGCCCTGCTTGCCCAAGACGTGTCGGATCTCAACGAGCTTAACCGTGAACTGGCACATCGTCGTATGGAGCTGCAGCGTCAAAATGAGCTGCTCGCCGCCGACTACGACCTTAAGACGCACCTGGCAGACCAAGAGGCCGAGACCTTGCTGGTCCAAGACGTGGACCAGGCGCTTGCCCGCGCGCTCGAAGGGATGTACGACCTGCTGAGCTCGCTGCCGCCGTTGACCGATGAATCGTCTTCGCACGAGCGTTACCGCATGCTGCAGCGCGCCAAGATGCTCGTCGCCTATTGCAAGCGCAAGGGGTCGCTCACGTTGGCACAGCACGGGGAGAGCGGTTTTGATCGCGACCGCATTCAGCTCATTGCCAACGAGCTCGCAAGCGACCTGCGCACCATCGATATCGATTGCGCCTCGATTATCGCCATACGGCGCCCGATGCACGCCAGTACGGTAAGCGCCCTGTACGACTGCGTGTATGACTTTGCGTTTTTTGCCTACACCACCGACCATCCGGCGCTTATGTATCACTTGGGCGATCATGACCGATGCAGTGTCGAGCTGCGTGCCGCGCTTTTTTCCAACGATGATGCAGATCTTTCGCAGACGCCCGCTGCGCAAGAGCTCGAAAGCGCTCTGCAAGGGCGCAACGTGGCATACCGCCTTGAGGGCGAGCCCGGCCAGCTGCGCATGATCGTCTTGATGCCGAGGGCGGGTGAGTGACGATGCAGATTTCGCTCATTCTTCCCCAAATCGTTGCGCTCGATGTTGTCTTTGCCCTGGCTGCGTGTCTGCAGACGATCCACGTCCCGCTCATCGCATCGCGCCGCTCGTCCTATAACCGTAAGGTGATTTGTGCCTACGAGGCGAGCCTTGTGCTTCACCTAATTATTTCGGTGCTCATCTTGTTCGCGTCGTCTGGCTCATATCTGGTGGCGCCGCTTGACGTTTGCGCCAGGGCAATGGGCGGAGCGTTGTGGCTCAATGCCGTGATCTTTGCCTACGGCATGGTGCTTATGGTGCACTATCGTCGCCCCGTCATGCTGGCCGAACTGTTGCTCGTTGCCGCCGTGACACCGCCGGTGGTTTTTGCCATGGGCTCGGCGTGGACCACGGTCCTTATCGCAGAGGGAGCGTTTTTCCTGTTCCGCTCCATTGCGGCGCTCTTGATGGATGTCCGCAACCGCCAGGAGGATATCACCGCGTTCTCGACGATCGAAACCATCAACGTGATTCCCGTGGGCATCCTGTATCTGGACCCGAGGGGCCGTCCGCTGCTCATGAACCGCTGCATGCGAAAAAACCTGGTGGAGCTTCATATGCCCACCGACCTAGGCGATATGAGCGGTACATGGAACGACCTGCGCAAACTCAGCATGCAAATGCCCGAAAGCAGCCAGAACCGCGTGCGGATTAATCTGGACCGCTTTGGTGAGGCGCGCGTTGTGGTCGAGGTTTCTCCCGCCGAGATTCGCTTGTTCGTGCACGATGACGTTATGGTTTCGGGCCGCCTCTTCGAGCGCATTATCGGTCTGGATGTAACAGAGTATGCGCATGCCCATGATCGCCTAGCGCAAGCCAACCACCTGCTTGAGCTTGCGGGCCAAGAGCTCCAAGCCCAGATCGAAGAAGTCAAAAAAGTTGCTGACAATGCGGCCTATCTGCGTATGCGCGCTCGCGTGCACGACGTGATCGGGCAGCGCCTGTCCATTCTCCATCGTTATCTGGAGGAAGGGCGCCTGGATGACGAGTCACTCGAGCAGATCGACCCGCTGCTGCGCTCAATCGCTGCCGATCTGCGCAGCGGGGGCGACAGCGAACCGGCAGAGCAACTGGGCGATATCGTCCATGCCTTTGGCCTGGTGAGCGTGCGGATCGATGTGGAGGGCGAGCTGCCAAACGACGCGCGTGTCGCCGCAGCATTTTTGCAGATTATCCGCGAAGCCTCGACCAATGCCACCAAGCATGCACAGGCCCATCAGGTCCATGTGCGCCTGTGGCAGGAGGGGACAGAAGACGGCGCTGTCGCGCGGATGGTCGTTTCTAACGACGGCGCGCCTGCACCCGTATCGTATCGCGAGGGAACGGGTATCCCAGGTATGAGGCATGTCGCACAGAATCTGGGCGGCAGCCTGGAAGTCCACACCGCCCCGCCCTTCACGCTTACGGTGTCCATTCCGCTCGCCTCCAGCGCCACGGCCCAAAGGAGAAGTTCATGATTCGCGTGTTAATCGTCGAAGACCAGGCCATCCTGCGCGAGAGCCTCGCGCGCTCCGTCGGTGACCAGCCCGATATGACCGTCGTCGCCGCGATCGCCGATGCCTCCGAGGCCTTGGGTGTCGCGCTCAAGGAGCGCCCGGACATGATACTGATGGATGTGTGCACCGAGCACGATTCCAACGGCATCGTGGCGGCGGCGCACATCAAAGAACAACTGCCCGAGTGCCGCGTCATTATCATGACGGGTATGCCCGAGATCACATTTGTGGACCAGGCACGCGAGGCGGGCGTCGACAGCTTTGTGTACAAGAACGTCGGTATCGACGAGCTTTTCGCCGTGATGCGCTCCACGCTGGCGGGTTACTGCACGTTTCCCAAGCCGCCCGAGAGCATCTTCTCGGGCACGGCGGCCCTCGACGATGTCGAGCTGTCGATCTTGCGCCTTGCCTGCGAGGGCAAAAGCCGTCGCGAGATCGCGGCCGAGCTGTTTATGAGCGAGGGCACCATCAAGCGTCGCATCTCGGAGATCCTGAGCAAGACCGGCTACGACAACATCATGCGCCTGGCCGTGCACGCGGTGACCGAGGGCAGCATCGTTCCCAACATGGAGCGCTAAAGCTCGTCGCGCATCGGCATAAAAACGACGGGGCCGCAGGATCAACTCCTGCGGCCCCGCCTGGTGTGCGCGGATATGTCCGCCAATCCGCGGCTGTCGGTGTCTGTCGCTACGCGATGGTCGCGGTGTAGGAAGCGACGTCCTCGTAGGAATCGGTCAGGTAGGCGTCGATGCCGATGGTCGTGTTGACCAGGTCGTCAAGGCTGTCAAGCTCGCCGCTCGAGAACGTGAACTCCTCGGTGGCGTTGGTGCCGGGCATCAGGTGAGCCGAGAACCAGGGTTCCTTCATGGTGCCGTTGACGTTGGTCTTGCCGGAAGGAGCGTAGAAGGTCAGGTCCTTGTCGCTCTTGTTGGTGATGTTGACGACAAAGCCGATATCGCCCCAGTCGTCCTTGAACTTCTCGGTGATGGTGATGGTGCACAGATCGTCATCGGCGACGGTGACGGCGGGGGAGATTTCGACGTTCTGGACATCGTCGTCTTCGACGGCCTCATCGATCTCCTCTTCCTTCTCGGCCGCCTCGCGATCCTTCTTCACCGTGCCGGACAGGTCCTTGTCGGACTTGGTAAAGACAAGATTTCCGTCATCTTCTTCGAGGATGAGTTTGCCGTCCTTGAGCTTCATGTCATACGACTCGTCTTCGGCGGTGAGGGTTACGGTGGTGGCGTCCTTTGCCTCCCATTTAAGGTCGACGACTTCAAGGAACAGGTCGAGGGCACCTGTACCGTCCTCATCGAGAATCAGGACGCAGTGGACACCCCAATCCTCGAGCATCTTCATGTACTCATCGGTTAGCTCTTCGCCATCCACGGTTCCACCCGAGAGTTCCCAGCTGCCGACGAAGTTGGCCTTGGGGTCCTTGCCGCCGCCGCTGCAGCCCGTCAGGGCAAAGGCGAGCGCCAGGACGCATGTCAGAAATGCGAGTACGGACTTTTTGAACGTTGTCTTCATGGTGTCCTCCTTCATCGAACGAAACCCATAGAAGCAAATGCGGGGGTGGCGGATCCCCCGCCAATTACCAGATAGAGGGGCTAGGGCCGGGGCGTTCCGCAGTTGCTGCAGAACTTGCCGCCGTTTTCACTACCGCAGTTGGGGCAGAACCACTTGGCCGGTGCCGGGGCGGGTGCGGGACTACCGCACTCGGAGCAGAACTTGCCGGTGTTGGTGGCGCCGCAGCTGCAGGTCCACGTGCCGGCCGCGGGTGCGGCGGCGGGGGCCGGTGCGGGGGCGGGCGCCGGAGCCGGCTGCGGGGCGGCCTGCTGCTGTGCCTGGCCGGCGGCGAACAGCTGGCTGGCATTCATGCCGCCCATGCCACCTGCCATGCCCATGCCCATAAAGCCGGCCATTGCGCCGTTGGGGTTAGCGGCCGCCGCGCGCATCGCGTCGCTCTGGGCGCTGGCGATGTTGGCTGCTGCCATGGTGGGATCGCGCATGACCGCGGCCTTCTGCAGGTCCTTGATCATCTGCTCGTCTTCTTGCGAGGCGGCGATGGAGTTGACGCCAAAGCTCACGATCTCGACACCACGCAGGTCGCGCCAGTCGGCCGAGAGGACCTCGTTGAGCGCGCGGGCGAGCTCGGTGGTGTGGCCGGGGATGGCACTGTAGCGGATGCCCATCTCCGAGATCTTGGCAAAGGCGGGCTGCAGGGCGGTGAGCAGCTCGGACTTAAGCTGGCTGTCGATCTTGTCGCGCGTATAGCTATCGGTCACGTTGCCGCATACGTTGGTGTAGAACAGCAGCGGGTTGGTGATGCGGTACGAATACTCGCCGTTGCAGCGCACGGAGATGTCGACGTCCAGACCGATGTTGTTATCGACCACGCGGAAGGGCACGGGCGAGGCGGTGCCGTACTTGTTGCCGATGATCTCCTTGGTGTTGATGAAGTAGACGCGCTGGTCCTTGCCCGCGTCGCCGCCAAAGGTAAAGCGGCTGCCGATATTGGCGAAGGTCTCCTTGATGGAATCGCCCAGGCTGCCGCTAAAGACGCTCGGCTCGCTGCCGGTATCGAAGACGAACTCACCGGGCTCCAGCGCGACTTCGATGATCTTGCCGTTTTGCACCACGAGCATGCCCTGGCCGTCGTTGACGGCGATGACCGAGCCGTTGGAGATGACGTTGTCCTCGCCGCGCGTGTTGGAGCTGCGGCCACCGGTGCGTTTGCTGCCCTTGCAGGCCAAGACGTCAGCAGGCATCGATTCGCAGTAGATAAATTCCTTCCACTGGTCGGCCATGACGCCGCCGGCAGCTCCCAATCCAGCTTTCAAGAGTCCCATGGTGATCTTCCTTTCTCGTCAAAGGCCGGGTGGTTATTGGTCAGAATGACTAATCGTCCTTGTCGTCTTTCATGACAACGGTGGTCTCGGTGTGGCTGAAGGTGTCGTGCTTCTCGGTCAGGTCGAGCTCGCCACAATACTCATCGGCATGGGTTGCTTCGTTGGCCGTCTTGAGCTGGCCTACCAGTAGCACGTCTCCGATAATCACGATGATCAGCGGCGCGATGATGTTGATGAGGATACCCTCGATATCAAAGGTGAGGTAATCCGGATCGAAGGCGTATTCCCCCATAAAGAGAATCTGGGAGAGGATAAATCCGATCACGAAAAACAGCACCGAGGCGATGGCGAGCTTGGGCTTGGAGCAGGGGAGCTCGCCGACCAAACGGCCGGTCTGGCCGTTCATGGCAAACAGGTAGCTCTTGCCGTTCCACGAGGTGGAGAGCATCCAGACGGGGAACAGGGCGTAGTCGCTGTCTTCCCAGGTGTAGTCGAGCTGCTTGCTTTCGACCGTGGCATCGTCGTATTCGTCGACGACGGTCTCGCGCAGGGCCGAGATCGTGCTTTCTTCCATACGGCGCTCGGCGCGCGCCTTGCAGGTCTCGCAGTCCTCGTCGTAACGGTTGGCGATGTAGCCGGGCATATAGGCGACCGAGAACGGACGCAGCGCGTCGTAGTCAAACGGCTCGATGGCATCCATGTGGCCGTCGGGCATCTTGGACGATCCGTCGACGGGCACGCGCTTAAACGAGATATTGCCCTTGCGATAGGCATCGTAGTGGTCGGTGGTCGTGACGGTGCGGTCGGATTCCTCGGTCACGGTCTCGTTGGTCGCGTCAAAGTGCACTTCGCCGTCAACGCGGGCACCGTAGAGCCAAAACGGCACGTAGACACCTTGGACCTCGTCGATGTGGTTGCCGGTGACAAAGCTCTTGGGCAGCAAGATCTTGCCCTTGTAGTGTTCCTTGAGTGCGGCCGTGACGTCATCGCGCCCGAGCTTAAATGGAATCACCAGGTCGGGCGAGAAGTCGCCCGAAAGCTGACCGGGCGCTACGGCGGAGTTGCCGCAGTACGGGCAGGTGGTGACAGCGACGGTGCCGTCGGACACGAGCTCGGCGCCGCGCGACGAGCAGATGTAACCGGCGTTTTGAGCCAGCTCCTGCACGGCATCGTCGACAGCAGGCTTGGGGGCCGCGGCTGCGGCATCGGCTTTGGCATCTGCCTTGTCCTGGCGCTCGCGATAGAGGGCCTCGACTTCTTCGACTTCAAAGCGCGAGTCACAGTAGTCGCAGACGAGCTTTTGCTCGGCGCTTGCAAAATGCAGGGGGCCACCGCAGGCAGGGCACTGATAGTTAACGCTCTCGAAGGCCATGATCGGTCCTTTCGCTGCCGGAGGCTATGCGCCGATGGCGCCGCCGCAGTATTCGCAGCGCCCACTGGCATCGGGAATGGTGGTGGCTCCGCAGAAGGGGCAGGTCACCGCGGTCTTGGGGGCCTTGGCGGCCACGACGCTGTCGCGCGTCTCCTGGCGCAGCTGCACCAGCGCGTCGCGGACCTCGGTTGCCTGGCGCTTGGCCTCGCGGTATTCGATGGAGCCGCGCTGATCGATGGTGGAGTCGTTCACGCGCAGGTTGATCTCGGTAAAGTACGGCGTGTTGACGTGGATGGTCAGATTGAAGTCGTAATCCAGGTCGTAGCGCGGCGGGTTGTAGCTCTCGCGCTCGCCGTCCTTGGTCTCGCGATAGATCTCGGTGCGATGCTCGTCGATATCCATATCGCAGCCGAGTACCTGCGAGAACTCGATGATGTCGGGATTGGCGTCGCGCCAGCGGCTCTGCGAAGTGATGATCAGCAGGCCCGCGTCCTCATCGAGCATAATATTGGTGCGCCCGGCAGAAAGCGTGCGCGTGGGGTTGAACGAAGACAGGCGTTCGGCGTTGGCCTCGCGGTAGGCGAGTTGCTCACGGATGTCGTCCGCGGTGCCGGAGCGATAGCCGTGAAAGTAGGGGGAGAGCTTGCCGGCGCACTCTTTGCACAGGTAGCCTTCATTGATTTTTGTCTTACCTAGAAGTCCCAGCTCGGTACCGCAAATCGCGCACTCTTTCTTCTCGAACATCTTGTCAAAGAAGCCCATGGCTGCCTCCCATCAACTGGTAGCGTGTGTCACTTTTGATGATGGGGGAGTGCGCGATCCTTCGCGATACCCAGACGGCTCAAGGAGTCTCCACAACTGGGACACATGGCCCATTTTTTGATTGGACGCCGGGGACACTCTTCGGCCACTCATTGGGGACGTACTTAAATGAGTGGTAGTTGGGGACACTCCTGGCCGAGCTAGAGATCGCGCGCGTCCCTTCTGGTCCATGCGGCTCAAAATCGCGGCGTGATGTGGACGGCTGGGGTCGAATTGGCAGCATTTCGAGCCTGGCTTCGATATTGAGACTGGTTCTTTATTAAAATAGATTTCCAGACAATTGAGCGGCTGGGGGTTAACCATGAGGGGCATGGGAGACACAACCGCATATTTGCGTCGGGGCATTCGGGAGATTATATGCCTGGCGCTGTTCTTCTTCACGTTTTTGGCGTGCGAGTATCTTTTTGATGTGCGCATGGCCGAGTTCGTGTCTCCGAACGAGGTCGTTATTTATGAGAGCCTTGTCATCGGCGCGAGCGTGATTGGCTTTTTTGTGCGTCCCATTCTGTACTATCGCCGTCCCCATGCTATCGACGCAACGAGTGACGTCACGGGCGTTTTGCTGGTGGCGGCATTGCTGCTGTTGATTATGGCGGTTCAGGTTGAGGTGGTAATTGCCGGCGGTTTGGTGGCGTGCTGCGCGCTGGGCTACTGCGGGTCGACTGCTCATGCAAATTTTGCGAGGCGCTTTGCGCGAACGCCCTGCTTGGCGCGCGCCGCCGCACTTTCTTACGCCATGGGCGTTCTGGTGCAGGTTCTCAACCACATGGTGATGCCTGCCGGCATTCCTCAGCAGGCTGTTCTGGTTGTCTGTGCGATCGCGCAGGTGGCGTTGCTCCACGGTGCCCGACGCGCCAAGCTGCGCGACGAGTCCGATCCCAGCTTTGAACCCAGTGTTGCCGGGCTTTCGGTAGATGCTCTGGAATATGGCGCCAAGTGGCAAGACGATCCCAAGGCAAAGGCGGCATTCCGCCGCGCCGTGGTCCGCCTGACCGTGGCGACGGCGTATCTTTCCGGCGTATTCGCCGCTCTCAACGCGGGTCTCACAACCTTGCATGCTACCGGAGCCGTTGATTTGGGTGACTGGCCGCGCCTGCTGCTTGTCGTGAGCTCGTTGGCTGCCGGCGTCCTATTTGACCTGCACGGCCGCTCGTATATGAATATCGGCATGACATGTGCCGCCATACTGTCCACGCTTTCGTTCTTTGTGCTCATCGTCGATGGCAATGGCGGCAACGAGCTTGCTGCCACGATCATCTTTTATCTGGGCTCGGGCTTTTTCGTGGTGTTCTTTACCACAAAATATGCCGCCGTCTCGCTCTATGCGCGCTGGTCATATTTTTGGCCGTGCATGGGTCGCGTCGTCAACAACGTGTGCTCGATGCTCGTGACGGCGCCGGCGGTGGCGATCATCTCGAGTCAAAACGTGCTGGCTGCGATCGGTGCGGCGCTCGTGATGTTTGTGGGCATTGCGATTACGCTGCTGGGGCAGTTGGGGCAACGAGCCGATGATGCCGTGATGCAGGATGGCCTGCCACTTGCCACCGACGATCTTGGTGGGAATCTTGCGCCCACATGCTCCGACCCCGAGCTCGTGGAGGCAGCGGAGCTCACGTCCGATGAACGCCTTGATGCCTTCGTCGCCACCTTTGGGCTTACAGAGCGCGAGCGCGATATTCTTGAGGTCTTGGTCGTTTCGGACCAGAGCGTTCAGGACATCGCCACAACGCTTTTCCTTTCGCGCTCCACGCTCTATCCTCACATTTCCTCGATCAACAAAAAGACCGGCACCGCCTCGCGCGTGGCCCTTATCATCTTCTTCTGGTCCTGGACACCCAAGGACTAGCTAATCTCCCAATAAGTCGCGGTGGAATAGTCCCTAAATTAAAGTCACGGGGCTTTAAACAGGAACTATTCCACCGCAACTGCTGGGGGGATAGACTGCGGCGGCGGCAGAGGCAACGGCAGCGGCGTTGGCGGCTGTGGTAGTGGCAACGGCAGCTGGCAGGGTGTTTTCCGTCTTCTTGCTACAGCAGCTCGCCGTGGCGGGCAATGTAGCGGCGCTTTGCCAGTTGGGTGAGCGCGATATAGGCGGTAACGATGCCAATGAGCAGCCCAAAAAAGCTCGTGGGCAGCGGCATGAGGCCGAGCGCATCGGCGATGGGGCTTGCCGGCAGCCAGGTGACGAGCGCCAGACCCAGCACGGTGAGAACGCACAGTGCGGGCGCGGCGTGGTCGCGCGGGCTCGGCAGATGCGGGGAGCGCAGCATGTGGACCACGAGTGTCTGCGACCACATGGACTCGACAAACCAGCCGCTCTGGAAGAGTGCGGCAAAGGTCGCCATACCCGCGACGTCGCCCGCGGCGGCAAGCTCGGGCCAGCTTGCGTCCACGGCAGCGGGGCACACGACAAAGAAGAGCGCGGCGAAGGTCACGATGTCAAACAGCGAGCTCACGGGGCCCAGCTCGAGCATAAAGCCCTTGATGGACGCGGCGTCCCAGGCACGCGGGCGGGCAGTCCAGGCGTCATCGACGGTGTCCCACGGCAGTGCGATGCACACGATCTCGTAGACCAGCGACAGCAGTACCAGCTGCAGGGCGCTCATGGGCAAAAACGGCAAGAACAGGCTCGCGACGGTCACGGACAGCACGTTGCCAAAGTTGGAGCTCACCGTGGTCTTGAGGTACTTGAGCAGGTTGCCGTAAGTGCGGCGGCCTTCGATGATGCCGCGCTCGAGCACGCCCAGGTCCTTCTGAAGCAAGATGATATCGGCGGATTCCTTGGCAATATCGACGGCCGAATCGACCGAGATGCCGCAATCGCTCGCACGCATGGCGGCGGCGTCGTTGATGCCGTCGCCCATAAAGCCCACGGTGCGGTCGAGCATCTCGCGCATGACACGTACCAGGCGCGCCTTCTGCAGCGGCGAGAGCTTGGCGAAGAGGTGGGTTTTCTCGGCGCGCTCGGCAAGTTCGGCGTCATCGAGCGTATCGATCTCGGAGCCGAGCAAGACGTTGCTCGCATCGATACCAATCTGCTCGCAGACGGTGGCGGCGACGCGGTCGTTGTCGCCGGTTAGGACCTTGACCGCCACGCCCTTGGCCTCGAGGGTGGCGACGGCGCCCGCGGCACTTGCTTTGGGCGGATCGAGGAAGGCCAAAAAGCCCATCAGCACCATGTCGCACTCGTCGGCGATGCCAAACTCGCCCACGCAGCGCGGATTGGTCTTCTGCGCCACGGCAATTACGCGTAGGCCCTCGGCGTTAAGTCCGGCGATCTGCTTGCGAATCTGGGCGAGCTTCTCGTCGGTGAGCGGCTGAGCGATGCCATCGATCTCGACAAAGGAGCAGATCTCGAGCATTTCCTCGGCGGCGCCCTTGGTAACCATCTGGGTTTTGCCTTGGGCGTCGGCGACAACTACGCTCAGGCGACGGCGCGAGAAATCGAAGGGAACCTCGTCGACCTTGGTGTAGCGGTCGCGCAGACTCTGGCCCAGCATAGAATCGGGCACGACGGTCGAGGGCGTCACATCGGCACGGTCGATTACGGCCAGGTCGATAAGATTTTTGAGGCCGGTCTGGAAGAAGCTGTTCAAAAACGCATGGCGCAGCACGCGCGCGTCCTCGTTGCCATCGGTGTTGAGGTAGCGCTCGAGCACGATGCGGTCTTCGGTGAGGGTGCCGGTCTTGTCGCAGCACAGGACGTCCATCGCTCCGAGGTTTTGAATCGCCGGCAGCTCCTTGACGATAACCTGGCGACGGGCGAGGTCCTTGGCGCCCTGCGACAGGCTCGTGGTCACGATGACGGGAAGCATCTGCGGCGTGATGCCCACGGCCACGCTCGTGGCGAACAGCAGCGCGTCGATGACGTTGCCCTTGGTGGCGGCGTTGATGGCAAAGACGGCCGGCGCCATAACGAGCATCAGGCGCACCAGCAGCATGGAGACGCTCGAGACGCCGCGGTCAAACGCGCTCTTTTCGCCGCGCCCGTTGAGCATCTTGGCGATGCCGCCCAGGTAGGTGTCCGAGCCGGTGGCAACGACAAGCGCCATGGCGGCGCCGTTTTGCACGGAGGTGCCGGTAAAGACGATGTTCTTGCAGGCAGAGAGTGGCAGTGCGGAGCCGTCGGCGCCCTCGACGACGGTGACGGCGGTGGTCTTCTCGACGGCCTCGCTCTCGCCGGTGAGTGCGGACTCGATCACAAACAGGTCGCGCGCGGTGATGATGCGGGCGTCTGCTGGCACCATATCGCCGGCAGAGAGACGGATTACATCGCCGGGGACGAGCTCGTCGAAGGGGATCTCGATGCGCTCGCCGTCGCGCAGGGCGGTGCAAGTGTTGGAGACCAGGTCCTTGAGGGCCTCGGCCGCATTGCCGCTGCGGGCTTCCTGGATAAACTTCATGCCGCCCGATACCAGCAGCATGATGCCGATGACGATGACCGTGGAGGGGTCGCGCTGCGGCTCGGGTGCGGCGAGCACGTCGATGTAGAGCGAGACCAGTGCGAGCGCGGCGAGGATGCCGGCGAAGGGATCGATGAACGCGTCGGCGATGCGGCGGGCGAGCGTTTTGGTCGTTGCCTCGATGGTGTTGGGGCCGACGGCGTTCAGGCGCTCAGTTGCCTGCTCGACGGTGAGGCCGTTTGCCGTGGCGTTAAGCAGTACGAGGGCGTCCTCGGCACTATGGGTGGCGGCGAATATGGTGTTCTTGGACAGGCCGGTATGAGCGGCAGGGCGCGCCGTGCGGCGGCGCTTGGAGATGGCTTCGAGTACCGTGACGGTTTTGAGCATCAGCATAGGGTCCTCCTTGTCGAAGGGAGTTAGCGTACGTGTCGTATTGAATTGCAAAAAACCTAGATGTCGCTCACGTCATGCTCGCGAACCACCACAAAGGGGGCAGGCATCTTTGTGGTGAGTTTTATGGTGCTTGTGCTCGTGAATGAGTGACAGCGATCGGCTGCTGGCGTTTATGCGAGCGGGGAATCCTCGTGGCGTGCCGAGGGCGACATGCAGGTTTTTCGACTATGACTGCCTTCCATGGCACACCTCCTTAAGGCCGGGCGCAGGGCGCGCTCCAGGCACCTTGTACCCGTTTCAATCCGCCCGTATTTTTGACGAGGGGGTTTACCGTGTCAACCCCATGCAAGCTTTCTTCATTTTGCGTCACCGTCGCCGGCGAACGGTTGATTTTCGCCTGTAAACGGTAGTTAAGTTCAGATTAAATCAAATAGTATCAAGAATGGTCAAACTTGATTAACAGCAAAACCACAAGGTAGATGGCCATTTGCAGTGAAAAACTCTGACACAATGAGAAAAAGAATGAAAAATATTGATTGAAAATGAACTTACGTGGCAGTAATCTACATGTCACAGGGTAAGCCCCGGCGCGCAGGCGGCGGCCCTTATCGAATTACGGATATAGATCAGGTGCTCGAACGAGCAGAAACGATTAAGGACGAAGGTAAAGGACGTAGAAGCATGAAGCTTGCAACTCGTATCAACTCCTATTTTCGCGATGGCGACAAGAATCTTGATCGCGTGTTCGCGGAGTTCCAGAGCGTGGGCCTCACGCACGTCGACCTCAACTACCCCGAGCACTGCACAGGTGTCACGGCGGAGGACATGGCCGCCAAGCTCGCAGCTCACGAACTGCAGCTGAACGGCTGCGCGCTGCGCTTCCGCAACGCGTTCCTCAACGGTGACCTGGGCAATGCCGATGATGCCCTTGCCGCGGAAGCCCTTGAGCTCTGCTACGAGGCGTGCGACTACTGCCGCACTGCCGGTGGCAACACGGTGACCATCTGGCTCGGCCACGACGGTTTCGACTACAGCTTCCAGATCGCCTATGCTCGCGTCTTCGACCAGCTCGTAGCCGCATTCCAGAAGGTCTGCGATTATGCGCCCGACCTCAAGATCTCGATCGAGTACAAACCCTACGAGGAGCGCGCGTACGCGTTCATCGACTCCATGGGCATGACCGGCATGATCCTCAACGCTGCAGACCGCCCGAACCTGGGCGTCACGCTGGACTACTGCCACATGCTCATGAAGCACGAGAACCCCGCCATGGCCGTCGACCTGTTCGGCCGCGAGGGCAAGCTCTACGGCATTCACCTAAACGACGGCAACGGTCGCTTCGATGATGGCCTTATGATTGGTACGTCCACGCCGGTGAAGACCCTCGAGTTCCTCTACTACGTGAAGAAGCACGGGTACGACAGCGCGATCTACTTCGACACGTTCCCGGTCATCGAACCCGCTGCCGGCGAGGCTACGCAGAACGACCAGATGATTCATCTGCTCAACGATGCAATCGAGACCGTAGGCATGGAGAAGATCCAATCCGTTATCGATGCAAACGACGCGATTAAGGCAGCCGAGCTTGTCCGCGAGCTCTTCTGCGCAATGGGGAGGTAACCAATGAAACGCGACTGGAACGCGATGGCTCAGGGGATTCTGGACGCCGTCGGTGGTCCCGAGAACATCTCGGGCATGACGCACTGCGCGACGCGCCTGCGCCTCAATCTCAAGGACGACGCGGCTTGTGACGACGCTGCGGTCAAGGAAGTCGAAGGCGTTGTGAACACGCTGAACAAGGCTGGTCAGTATCAGGTTCTCATCGGCACTGAGGTCCCGAAGCTGTACGAGAAGTTTGAGCCGCTGGTCAAGGGCTCGGGCGTGGAGATCTCCGCTGCTACCAAGGACGAGGGCGAGAGCATCGTCAGCCAGATCTTCTCTGCGATCTCCGGCATCTTTGCCCCGCTGCTGCCCGCCATGGCCGGCTCCGGTATCCTGCGCGGCTTCGTCATCCTGGCTGCCCAGCTCGGCATCATCGCCGAGGGTACGGGTACCTACACCATCCTGTACACCCTGGCCATGAGCGTGTTCTACTTCCTGCCCGTGCTGCTCGGCTTCTCGGCCGGTAAGCGCTTCGGCGCGAGCCCGTACCTGTCGGCGCTGCTCGGCGCGTGCCTGCTCTACCCGGACTTCATCGCCCTCATGGGCGACGCGGGCAACGGCGCCATGACGGATTTCTTCGGCATCCCCGTTGTTCTCATGAGCTACAACTCCACGGTTATCCCCGCCATCCTGTCCGTCTGGGTCTACTCGTTCCTGTACAAGTGGCTCGATGAGCACGTCTCCGAGATGCTCAAGCTCGTCGTGCTGCCCGCCATCTCCCTGATCGTTATGGTTCCGCTCACGATGCTCGTCATCGGTCCCCTGGGCGTCTACGCCGGCGAGGGTATCGCCTTCGTGGTCAACTGGCTGATCGAGCGCAGCTCCTTGCTTGCCGGCGTGCTGGTTGGCGGCGGCTGGTCCGTGCTCGTGTCCATGGGTATCCACTGGGCCGTGAACCCCATTATGATCAACAACATCGCCCAGAACGGCTTCGACTACATCTGCCCCTTCACCTTCGCCTGCAACTTCGCCGTTATCGGCTGCGCCTTCGGCGTGTTCCTCAAGGCCCGCGACCAGAAGCTCAAGAGCTTTGCCATGACCGGCGTCGTGTCGATCGCCCTGTCCGCCATCATCGAGCCCACGCTGTTCGGCATGCTCGTGAAGAACAAGAAGGTCTGGCTTGCGCAGATCATCGGTGGTGCCGTCGGCGGTGCGTTCCTCGGCATCATGAAGGTCGTCACGACTGCCTTCACCTTCGGTTCCGTTACCACGTTCCCGGCTTTCGTGAGCTCCGACCCCATGAACTTCGCTTGGGCCATGGCCGGCATGCTCATCTCTGCCGTCGTGGCCGGCGTCCTCGCCTTCATCTTCACCGGCAAGGAGGACCAGCTTGCCTAAGAGCTTGAGGTGCGCTTCCCTTGGGTGCTGTCTCACTTGAGGCGCGGTGCCTCGCCCGGGGCTCGTTATCCTTGCTCAAGGAGCGTCGCCCTTACGTGAGGACGTCAACCTCGTTCAAATTGTGAACGAGCGGGTTGGTCAATCGATTAAAACGGCCGTTATCGTTGCGGATGGCGGCCGTTTTTCTGCTCGTGCGTTACACTTCTCGAAAAGAAATGAACGAGCGTGAAGCAAAGTGGTTTGGAGAGGTTCCCGATATGATCCCGTATGAGCGCCAGGAGCGAATTGTAGAGTGCCTGCAGAAGTCGGGCCTTGTGAGGATTTCTGAGCTGCAGGAGGAGCTGCCGGGCGTTTCTATTTCGACGCTGCGCCGCGACCTCAAGGAGCTGGAGGCGCTCGGCAAGGTTGAGCACCTTTCGGGCGGCGCGGTGAAGTTGGTCTCGGCCGTTCACGAGGTGAGTATCTCGACGCGCTCGGGTTTGCATGGGAACGAGAAGGATCAGATTGCCCAGGTCGCCCTGCGTCTGGTTGAGGACGGGGACACGCTCTATCTGGACTCCGGTTCAACCTGCACGGCCCTGCTGCGCCTGCTGCTCGACCGCGACGTGACGATCTACACGACGGACGCCTCGGCGTGCCTGATTAAGAGCGAGACGCGCGCCCAGCTCATCGTAGTGGGTGGCGAGTTCAACCACGTGAACTCCTCGTTTTGCGGCTCCATGACCGAGTCGATCCTGCGCGATCTGTACTTTGACAAGGCGTTCATCGGGACCAACGCGATTGACGAAGACCGGGGCATCATGACGCCCTCGTATGTGGAGGCAACGAAGAAGCGCATCGTGCGCGAGAACTCGAATAAGGTGTACGTGCTGTGCGACAGCTCGAAGTTTCATAAGTTCTCAAATGTTCGGGCTTTTGGGTTTGATGGCGTGGCGATCATCGCGGAATCCTATGACGAGAAGATCGCCCAACATGCGCGCCTGATCACGCCGGAGGCGTAGGGTTCAAGGCCCACGCCCGTGCGAGCACGGCCCATGGTGGCCAGCTGAATGGCGGGGCCTCTTTCTAGGGAACACAACGGCTTTTCGCCGTACGGAATCCGTATGACGCCAGCTAGATAGACAAATATGACAACGTTGTGAATCTAGAGAAACCTGTAGGTTAACAACGTGGTTAAACGATTAATCAGCCAGACTTTAGATACAGGTTAAACGATTAATTATCAACGAGTAGATAACCAATGAGCAGATAAGGAGTTCACCATGTTGCTCTGCCCCAGCCTCATGTGCGCCGACTACGGCAACCTGCGTGCGACCGTCGAGGAGCTCGACGCCGCCGGCATTGATATCTTCCATTGCGACGTGATGGACGGCAGTTTCGTTCCCAACTTCGCCATGGGCCTCGAGGACATTAAGGCCGTGCGTGCTGCTACTAACAAGCTCGTCGACGTGCACCTTATGGTCGAGAACCCCGCCAGCAAGGTGGAGCTTTTTGCCGCCGCGGGCGCGGACATCATCTACATCCACCCGGAGTCCGAGCGCTACGTGGTCAAGACCCTCGCCGCGATCAAGTCTCTTGGCAAGAGCGCCGGTATTGCCGTGAACCCCGACACCTCGATTTCCGAGGTTGAGGAGATGCTGAACCTCTGCGACTACGTGATGGTCATGACGGTGAATCCGGGTTTTGCCGGCCAGAGCTTTATCGAGTTCACGAACGACAAGGTACGTCGCCTTGCCGCTCTTAAGGAACGTTTCGGCTTTGAGCTCATGATCGACGGCGCCTGCTCGCCCGAGCGCGTGCGCGACCTGTCCGCTATCGGCGCGGACGGCTTCATCTTGGGTACCAGTGCGCTGTTTGGCAAGGACGCCGGTTACGAGGAGTGCCTGCGCCGTCTGCGCGCCGGCGAGGTGTATTAGACGCGAAAAGGCAAATTAGGACGAAATAAGCGCGCGACACGCGCGAGCGGATTTGGAAAGGGGTCTCTTATGAAGATCGGTATTGGAAACGACCACGTTGCGGTTGAGTACAAGGAAGCCATTGCGGCTTATATCCAGGAGAAGTACGGCTATGAGGTCGTGAACTTCGGCACGGACAGCACCGAGCGCTTTGACTATCCCATCGCGGGTGAGGCCGTGGCGAACGCGGTCGTGGCCGGGGAAGTCGATCGCGGTATCGTGATCTGCGGCACGGGAGTGGGCATTTCGCTTGCCGCGAACAAGGTGCGCGGTATCCGTTGCTGCACCTGCTCTGAGCCGTATTCCGCTCGCTTGTCACGCGAGCACAACAACACCAACATGCTCGCATTTGGTGCTCGCGTGGTAGGCATCGAGCTGGCCAAGATGATCGTCGACGCCTGGCTCACCGGCGAGTTCGAGGGCGGCCGTCACCAGCGCCGCATCGATATGATTCGCCAGATCGAGGCTCGTCAGCTCGTGCGTGCGGAGGAGGCACGCGGCTGGTAGTGGAAAAGCCCGTCACCCGTGTGGTGGCGGGCTTTTTGCATATCGCGCGTGGGATAGAGCGCATGCGAGAGGAAAGCTCGGCTGCTTCGGACGGTGTTGGAGGGGGTGCCTGAGAAGACCGAGATCATGCACATCGCCTAACTGTGGTTTCTTCCATTGTCATCCATCCGCTACTCAGCAGGTCGTCCCTAAACCGTCCGAAACAGCCGAGTTTTGGAAACCGACTCCCTCGGGGGATAGGCTGAGCATCACGTTGGGACCATTTACCATCCGCGGTCTAACTGCTCGCGCGCTGCACGAGCTTGACAGGGACAAGCGTCTCCATCTCGGGTTTCTCGCCGCGCAGCAGGGCGAGCAGGGCCTGACATCCCTCGTGCGCGAGGCGCTCGGGGAAGCGGCGAATGGTGCTGATCTGCGGCGTCGGGATCTGCGCGTACACGGAATCGTCGAAACCGATGAGGCGGACGTCCTCGGGTACGCGCTTGCCGGCCGCAACGAGCGCCCGCAGCGCACCCACGGCAGCGTGGTCGCTATGGGCAAAGATGCCGTCGACGGGGCAACCCGTGGAGAGGAAGTCGGTCACGAGTTCCTCAGACTCGATGATGCTCGGCTGCTTGCCCGAGACAAACAGCTGGTAGTCGCGGCACAGCGGCATCCCATGCGCGGCAAGCGCCCGCTCGTAGCCCATCTGACGCTCGTTTCCGGGGTAGTTGGCCGTAAAACTCGAGATGCTCAGGATGTTCTTGCAGCCGCGCTCGATGAGGTGCTCGGTTGCCATGTAGCCGCCGCCGATGTTGTCGGAACCCACGTGCGGGAAACCGAGGTCGTTTTCGGGCGCGCGGTCGATGCAGACCACGGGAATGCCGTGGGGGACAAATTCGCCGTCGAGCCTGCGCAGGCCGGAGATGCAGATGATGCCATCGGCTTGTTTGCTCGCAAGCGTGCGGAAGTAATCGCGCTCGCGGGCGGGGTCGTTGGCGCTGTTGCAGACAAAGACCGAGTAGTCCTCGGTGGCGAGCTCGCGTTCCACATGCAGGGCGATCTTGGAAAAGAAGTCGTTCGAGATGTCCGGCACGATCATGCCGATGGTCCGGGACTGGGCCATGCGGAGGCTCTTCGCCGCCATATTCGTGACGTAGCCGTATTCCTCGACGGCGGCTTCAACACGCTCGCGGGTGTCTTCGGAAAAACGGCCACTGCCGTTGATGACGTGGGAGACCGTGGCGACGGATACGCCGGCCGCTGCGGCAATCTGGCGCATGGACGAGCGCTTGCCGGGTGTGGGCATGGGGCCTCCTGCTGTTTGCGAGTGGTTAACAGGTTAACTGAGATTGTAGCGCATGCGCGATGCCGCGATGGACTCCATGTGCCCAGCCTATAAACTACGCCGCTGAACAGGCAATATTATCCATATGTAGGACCTGAGTAACAAAACGCCGCCGTTTGCTCGACGGTATGGGACCGCTTGTCGCCAGCGGATATAAGGGCTCTCAGTCCAATGTGGATAAACGTTTAACCTACAAAGCGTCAAAACATCGGCGCTCAATACGTCAAACACGAACCCTCAACGGGGGAGTGGCGTCGAGAGCGCTATGGAGGTGTGCAGAGAACGGTTAATAACACTCCGGAGAGCGATCACATAGAAGCAGGGCAGGCACCTCAGCGGCATCGGTTCGCTGAGGTGCTTTCTGGTAAGCTAAGAACCGGATTCACACGCGCCCGTCCAAGCTGGACGCGCCTATTGGAAGGGAGACCCATGGAGGCTTACAAGCAAGAATTCATCAAGTTCATGGTCGAGTCCGACGTGCTTAAGTTTGGCAGCTTTACGCTCAAGAGCGGCCGTCAGTCCCCGTTCTTTATGAACGCCGGCGCCTACGTGACGGGCTATCAGCTCAAGAAGCTGGGCGAGTATTACGCCCAGGCCATCCACGATAACTTTGGCGACGACTTTGACGTGCTGTTTGGGCCGGCCTACAAGGGCATTCCCCTGGCCGTCGTGACCGCGATTGCCTACCACGAGCTGTACGGCAAGGAGATCAAGTACTGCTGCGACCGCAAGGAGGCCAAGGACCACGGTGCCGATAAGGGCAACCTGCTGGGTTATGAGCCCAAGGACGGCGACCGCGTGGTCATGGTCGAGGACGTCACCACCAGCGGCAAGTCCATCGACGAGACCTATCCCAAGGTTAAGGCTGCTGCCGACGTCGAAATCAAGGGCCTGATTGTGTCCCTCAACCGCATGGAGGTCGGCAAGGGCGGCGTGACCACCGCGCAGAAGGAGATCGAGGCAAAGTACGGTTTCCCCGTCGCGAGCATCGTTTCCATGGCCGAGGTCGTCGAGACCCTCTACAACCACGAGATCGACGGCAAGGTCGTCATCGATGACGAGCTCAAGACCGCCATCGACGCCTACTACGAGCAGTACGGAGTGCGTTAGTTACGGCGTTTTACCAAACGCCGTAACCGGCCGACGCTGCGCGCCGCCCAGAGCGACAATTTGTCATTCAAAAGGCAAGGCATGACCAGAAGGTCAATGCCTTGCCTTTTTCATGCCAACTTGTTCGCTCTGGGCGGCGCTCGCTCATATGACCCAATCCGCTGTCAAGAGCCACAATGGCCCCGCCGACCGCTTGCAATCGGTCGGCGGGGCCTGC
>NZ_JBBNPD010000018.1:0-42344 GCF_040097075.1 Collinsella sp. CLA-SR-H006
ATAGGAGCGTCAGGACGCAAAGAGGCTCCGCAGCGCGAAGCGCGATGCGGAGCCTCTTTGCATGTCCGAGGACGTTCTGAAAAGTAACACCAGGGCGGGCCCGGACGAAAACAACCGACTACAGGTCGATGTGCGATTCCTTGATCGGGAACGGCTCGGCGAAGTGGCAGGCGCAGCAGTGGCCCGGTGCAACTTCCTTAAACTCAGGAAGCTTCTCGGAGCAGATGCCCTGCGCGATCGGGCAGCGCGTGTGGAAACGGCAGCCGGTCGGCGGATCCAGCGGCGACGGCGGATCGCCGGCGAGGATGATGCGCTTGCGGGTCTTCTGGATATCCGGATCGGGCACCGGCACGGCAGACAGCAGCGACTGCGTGTACGGATGGTGAGGCTCACTATAGAGCGTCTTCCAGTCCGAAACCTCGACCATCTTACCCAGATACATAACGGCAACGCGATCGGAGATATGCTGCACGACAGACAGGTCGTGGGCAATAAACAGATACGCGGTACCGAACTTGTCCTGCAGTTCCTTGAGCAGGTTCAAAACCTGGGCCTGAATGGACACATCCAGAGCGGAAACCGGCTCGTCGCAGATAATCAGCTTGGGCTTCAGCGCAAATGCGCGGGCAATGCCGACACGCTGACGCTGACCGCCGGAGAACTCATGAGGATAGCGGTTAATGTGCTCGGGATTCAGACCGACGACGTCCAGCAGCTCGCGGACGCGCTCGATACGCTCCTCCTTGGTACCCACGCCATGAATGGTCATGGGCTCGGAGACGATCTCGCCGATGGTCATACGGGGATTGAGCGAAGCATAGGGATCCTGGAAGATGAACTGCATCTCGCGACGCATGTCCTTGATCTCATGCTTGCTCATCTCGGCAACATCTTTACCCTGGAAGAACACCTTACCGGCGGTCGGCTTGGTCAGGCGCATGATGGTGCGACCCGTCGTGGACTTACCGCAACCAGACTCACCAACCAGACCAAAGGTCTCGCCCGGATAAATCTCGAACGAAATGTCATTCACTGCAGAGACGACACGCTTGGAGAAGCGCTTGGCGAACATGCCGGACTCAGCGGGGAACTCCTTAGAGAGGTGCTCGACCTTCAGCAGCGGAGTACGCTCGTTGGTATCTGCCATTACGCCTCGCCTCCCTTCTTGGAATCCTTGCGCGTACGGGACGTCTCAGGAGCGTTCTTGAGGAACTCGGGGTCACCGGAGTAGTGGCACGCAGAGTAATGACCAGACTCGGTGACAACGCGCTCGGGGCGCTGCTTGCGGCACCTGTCCGTCGCATAGGGGCAACGAGGAGAGAAGACGCAGCCCTCAGGCAGGTTCATGAGCGAAGGCGGGTTGCCGTGAATCGGCGTAAGCGGCTTCTTCTCTTCGATGGCCTGCTCCGGGATGGAGCGGATAAGGCCCCAGGTGTAGGGGTGGCGACTCTCGTAGAAGATTTCCTCAGCAGTACCGAACTCGACGGGACGGCCGGCGTACATAACCATGATCTTATCGGCCATATCGGCAACGACGCCCAGGTCATGGGTAATCATGATGATGGCGTTGCCGTTCTTCTCCTGCATTTCCTGCATGAGCTCGATAATCTGAGCCTGAATGGTAACGTCCAGAGCCGTCGTGGGCTCGTCGGCAATCAGGATATCGGGATCGCAGGCAAGAGCCATAGCGATCATGACACGCTGACGCATACCGCCGGAGAACTGGTGCGGATACTCATTGACGCGCTTCTCGGGCTCGGGGATACCCACGAGGTCCAAAAGCTCGGTAGCGCGCTTGAGCGCCTCCTGCTTGGAGTAGCCACGGTGCAGACGAAGGCCCTCGCCCACCTGCTTGCCGATCTTATAGACCGGGTTCAAGGAGGTCATAGGATCCTGGAAGATCATCGCGATGTCGTTGCCGCGAATGTGCTGCATCTCCTCCTCGGTCATCTCGAGGATAGAACGACCGCGATAGCGAACGTCGCCGCCCTCGATCTTTCCCGGAGGCATCGAGATAAGACCCATGATGGTCATGGCGGTCACGGACTTACCGGAGCCGGACTCACCGACGACGCCCAGGGTCTCGCCGCGATCGAGCGTGTAGGAGACACCGTCGACAGCGCGAACAACGCCGTCCTCGGTGTGGAAATACATCTTAAGGTCATCGACCTCGAGCAGATGCTGGCCCTCGGGAACAGGCTGGTCCTTCAGGTCCACATAGTTCTTGTTCTTCTTCATCCTTATGCGTCCTTCATCTTGACGTCGAGGGCGTCGCGCAGACCGTCACCCAGCAGGGTGAAGGCGAGCACCGTCGAGAGAATTGCCAGACCGGGCATGATCATCATCCAGGGAGCGGTCAGAAGATACTGCTGACCGTCCTGAATCATGGAGCCCCACGAAGGCGTAGGCGGAATAACGCCCATGCCGAGGAAGGACAGAGCGGACTCGGTCAGAATGGCGCCACCAATGTTCATGGTCGCGTAGACCACGATGGAGGCGACGGAGTTCGGGAAGATGTGACGTACGACGATACGAGCATCGGATGCACCCATCGCGCGCGCAGCATCAACATAGTCATTTTCCTTGACCGTCAGGATCGCGGATCGGAAGACGCGCGCAATCGAAGGCCAGCCGAGAATACCGATGGCGATAAAGACGTTCTGAAGGCCACGGCCGATAACGGCGATCATGGCGACAACGAACAGCACGTACGGGAACGCCAGGAAGATGTCCGCACAGCGCATGATGATCGTATCCCAGATGCCGCCGTAGAAACCGGCCAGAGCACCCATGACCAGACCAATTAGCGTGGAGATCGCGGTGGCCATAATTCCGACGGACAGCGAAACGCGCGCACCGTAGATAACGCGGACGAGAATGTCGCGACCAAGGGCGTCGGTGCCAAACGGGTGCTCTGCACACGGAGCCAACAGCGACGTCTCGGCCATAGTGGTCGAGTCGGAAGCCGTCGGGGAACCGAGCCAGGGCTTAGCCCACAGATCTGCAGTCAGGGCAACCACAACGACGATGATGATCCAGCAGACACCGATAACGGCGAGCTTGTTCTTACGAAGACGCTTAAAAGCGTCGCCCCACAGCGTGCGGGACTTGGCGGGAGCAGATGCGGCCTTGGTGGCGGTAGCCTGCTCCTGAGACTGAGAATCAGTTTCCTGCATGAGACGTACCTCCCTTAGGCCTTATCCGACGGACCGCCAAGGCGGATGCGCGGGTCGAGGAATGCATAGCTAATGTCGACGAGCAGGTTGATCACCATGACGACGACAACGATGAGCGTAACGCCGCCCATAACGATGGGCCAGTCACGCATGCTAATGGCGCGATAGACCTCATAGCCGATACCGGGCCAGTTAAAGACCGTCTCGGTCAGGATGGCGCCCGAAAGCATGCCGCCAAAGTCGACACCAATATAGGTAACGACGGGGATGAGTGCATTCTTAAGCGCATGCTTGACGATGATCGCACGATTGGAGAGACCCTTGGCCTTTGCCGTACGGATGTAATCCTGGTTCATGACGTCAAGCAGCTGCGAGCGCATAATGCGCGCAGCATAAGCGGTCGAAACCGAAGCCAGCGTAATGGTCGGAAGCACATAGTGCATCCAATCCTGATACTGAGAGCTGGAACCGCCGGCACCCGAGATCGGCATGGAGATTACACCGCCCGTGGCGTCCTTGAGGATGACGCCAAAGAACAGCTGCAGCAACATACCGAGCCAGAAGGCCGGGACCGCAACGAGGATCGACGTGGTGAGCGTTACCAAAATATCCCAGAAGGAATAACGCTTTACCGCCGAAATGATACCCGCACCGATACCCATAATTGCCTCGAGCACGATGGCGCACGCGGCAAGTTTGACCGTATACGGATACTTCTGGGCAAAGATTTCCGTAACCGGCAGCTTGCGCTGATACGAATTGCCCAGATCGCCATGAAGCAGGCCGTTCATGTAATACAAGTAACGGTCCACGAGCGACGTTTGAACGGGGTCGCCGTTCTCGTCAAGGATCGCGTTGCCGTCCTCGTCCGTCTGGACCAGGTGATAGCGGACGCGAAGCTGAAGCTCCACCTCGGGGGACAGAGCCTTGTCTCCACCGATCAGCTTGATCGGATCTCCCGGCACGATATTCTGGAGGGCGAACAGAATCAGCGTAACGCCCAAAAACACCGGGATGAACTGAAGCACACGTTTAACGATGTACTTACCCATACCACTCCCCTATCTAGGGATTAACCTAAATGGGATGCCGATCGCCAGACCGGCATCCCAAAATTACCATCAGCCAGTTTACCCCAGGTTAGGGAGAACTGTATGTTTCCCATGAGGTCTACGTAAATACTTGACCCTCACGGAAGCTGCAAACTCTTAGGCGAGCTCAGCGGTACCCAGATCGGCGTGCTTCTGCGGATCGACATAGAGGTGCTTAATGCGATCGGAGCCGGCGATGGTGTGCGTGTAGAACATAATCGGGATGACCGGGCAGTCGGCAGCGACCATTGCGTCGGCCTCCTGCATCTTAGCGACGCGCTCCTCGTCGTCAACAATAGTACGAGCCTCGTCGACCTTGGCGTCGAACTCGGGGTTGTTGTAACCGGAGCGGTTGTCGCCACCGAGGGAGTCGGAGTGGAACAGCGGATACAGGAAGTTGTCCATGATCGGGTAGTCGGCAATCCAACCCAGACGACCGAACTGATAGTTAAAGTTCTGATACTGCTCGAGCAGGGCAGACCACTCAGGGGTATCGGAGACAGCGGTAACGCCAACCTTGGCGAGGTCACCGATGATGGACTCCATGATCTCCTTGTGACCGCCGTCCTGGTTGTAGGACAGGGTCACGCTAATGCCACGATCGCCGTTAGCGCCAGCGGGAGCAACCTTGTCGAGGTACTCGTTAGCCTTGTCGACATCGTAGGCGCAGAACTCCCATGCGCCCTCCTTGTAGCCATCGATGCCCGGAGGAACAATGCCGTCGGCAGGGGTACGGGTACCCTTGAAGATGGTCTTGCAGATGGCCTCACGGTTAATGGCCAGGGAGATGCCCCTACGCAGGTCGACGTTGTTGAACGGCTCGGCCGTGGTGTTGCAGGTCAGATAGTACGTGGAAGGCTCGGCGCCGAGCAGCATGCGCTCGCCGTCACCCATGGTGTAGCCGTCCTTGGACACGCCGCGATCCTTCTTGGCGGCATCGATCTGAGCGACGGGAACGTCGCAGACATCGAGGTTACCGGCCTGGAACTCCTTGTAAGCGGTCTCCATGTCCTTGATGACCTGGAAGTGGATGCCATCGATCTTGGCCTTGTCGCCATAGTAATCGTCGAACTTCTTGACGTTGATCTCCTGGCCATCCTCCCACTTGCCGTCCATCATGAACGGGCCGTTACCGACCGGGGCAAGGTAGAAGCTCTTGACATCGGACTCGGCGCACTCGGGAACCGGGGCCAGAGCCGGGTGAGAGGCGACGAAGGGGAAGTCGGCGTAAGCGGAAGACAGCTTGACGACGAGGGTCTCATCGTCAGGGCACGTAACACCGCTGAGCTCGGTGGCGTTACCGGCAAGCAGATCGTCATAGCCCTCGACCATGGAAAGGTGATAGGAGACCTCGGAAGGGCCATACTCGGTAGCGATGGCCGACTTGGTGTTGACCAGACGCTCCCAACCGAGCTTGAAGGACTTAGAGGTAACGTCGTCACCGTTGTGGAACTTGGCCTTCTTGATCTTGAAGGTAAACTCGGTGGCGTCGTCGTTGGACTCAAAGGACTCGCAAGCCAGCGGAACGATCTCGCCCTTCTCGGCGTCGTAAGAGGTCAGAGCGTCAAAGAGCTGATACTCGACCTGAGTACCCTGGTCCTCCTGGACGTTGTAGGGGTCGATGCAGACCGGGTTGTTGATGTAGAAGTTCAGCGTCGAACCGGACTCAGAACCGGAAGCGTCGCCGCCCTTCTTGCCACATGCGGCAAGAAAAGCCATGGAGCTCGCAGCAAGGGTGCCGCCAACAAAGGCGCGACGACCCATAACGGGCTGGTGGAACATAGAATCAGCCATGCCATCCTCCTTATGAGATAGGACAAAGAAATGTTCAGTCGGACACATGTCGAGACAATCCGATCCGAACCATCAAAACGCTGCCCGCTGCTATGGCTGGTTATGCACAACAGGCCAACGTTTTGCAATACAGTAGCGCATTTTATGCACGATTTGGGGCTAATTCCGGTTAACGGTCAAGAATTTCTTTAGTTGGGCGCAGTATGTGGTGATATTTTTGACTCTGTTACGAATATGTAAACAAAAAAGGGTCCCGCACTTGCGGAACCCTTTACAAGTACTTATGCGGCTCGTGATTAGTAGCCCACGATGCCCTGCGGGAAGAAGAACATGCACAGCACGACGCACACGGCAAACACGACAGCCATGATGACGGTCAGGCGGTCGAGGTTCTGCTCCATAACACCTGTGGCAGAGCTGGAGTTATACAGCGAGCTAGCGATCATATCCGAAACGCCGGTACCCTTACCGGAATGCATCAGGACGAGAATCGTCAGCGCCACGGCAGAAACAGCCCAAACGACAAATAGAAGAATCTGGAACGGACCCATAGATAAGCTCCTTAATAGAACAATTCAAACTCCAGTACTGTACCACAACCCCCGCTCTCCCCTACCCGCCACTCGGGGACGGGGTAGAAATGGCAGAAATACCAAAAAAGGGGTTGCCCGAATATGGACAACCCCCTTGCTAGAAAACGGTATTTGTTTTCTCTTAGGCCTCGGTGGCGAGCACGCGGCCCGTCATCTCGGCGGAAGGCTCAATACCAGCCATGGTGAGCATGGTCGGAGCGATATCGGAAAGACGGCCGTCCTCGATACCGGTGAGCTTGGCCTTCTCATCAACGATGATGAACGGCACACGGTTGGTGGTGTGAGCCGTGAACGGATGCTTGGAACCGTCAGAAGCAACGTCAAACATGTGGTCGGCGTTGCCGTGGTCGGCGGTGATCAGCGCAAAGCCATCCTTGGCGAGAATCGCCGGGACAACCTTGGACAAGGCATCGTCAACAGCCTCGACGGCCTTAACGGCGGCGTCGAAGACACCGGTGTGACCAACCATGTCGCAGTTCGCGAAGTTCACGATGTAGAAATCAGCGCGATCCTCGTTAATAGCGGCGACGAGCTTCTCGGTAACCTCGGGAGCGCTCATCTCAGGCTGCAGATCGTAGGTAGCGACCTTGGGGGAAGCGACGAGCACGCGCTCCTCGCCCTCCTTGGGCTCCTCGATGCCGCCGTTGAGGAAGAACGTCACGTGGGCGTACTTCTCGGTCTCGGCGGTGTGCAGCTGCTTCAGGCCGTTGGCGGCGATAACGTCGGCCAGGACGTTCTCGGGGAACGTCTTGGGGAAGGCGACCTCGACGTCAAACGTCGGATCGTACTCGGTCATCGTCACAAAGTGCGAAAGCTTGATCTGCTCGCGCTCAAAGCCGTCGAACTCCTTGTCCGTGAACACGCGGGTCATCTGACGAGCGCGGTCGGGACGGAAGTTGAAGAAGATGGCCGCGTCGCCCTCGTGGATGCCCTCGTTGTGGGCAGCGAAGGGCTCGACGAACTCGTCGCCGCGCGGATCCTTCTCGTAGTAGGCCTTGATACCGGCAACGGGGTCGGTATCAGCATCGGACGCGTTGACCATGACGTCGTAGGCGCGCTGGATGCGCTCCCAACGATTATCGCGGTCCATGGCCCAATAACGGCCCGAGACGGTGGCAACGCGAGCGTCGCAACCGGTCTCCTCGGAGATCTTAGCCAGGAAGGCGCAGAACTCACTCATGTAGCCAGCGCCGGACTGCGGGTCAACGTCGCGGCCATCCATGAAGGCGTGGACGCGAACGGTCTTGACACCGTGCTCGGCAGCCATCTTGACCAGAGCCTCGACGTGGTTCATGTGGGAGTGAACGCCGCCAGGGCTCATAAGGCCCATAAGGTGAAGGGTCTTGCCGTCAGCCTTGACGTCGTCCATAGCCTTGACGAAAACCTCGTTCTTGGCGATGGAGCCGTCCTTGATGGCATTGTTGATGCGCGAAAGCTCCTGGAACACGATGCGGCCGGCACCGATGTTGAGGTGACCCACCTCGGAGTTGCCCATCTGGCCGTCGGGAAGGCCCACGTCCTCGCCCGAAGCACCGAGCGTGGTGTGGGGGTACTTCACGTACAGGCTATCAAGGAAGGGCGTCTTGGCAGCGGCGACGGCGTTCTCGCCATCGGCCGGAGCCAGGCCGCAGCCGTCCATGATAATCAGGAGTGCAGGAAGATGACGCTGTGCCATATGTCCTACTCGCCTGCCTTGACGACCATAGAGGCGAAGTCGGCAGCCTTGAGCGAAGCGCCGCCCACGAGGGCGCCGTCAACGTCGGGCTTGGCGACGAGCTCAGCGATGTTGCCGGGCTTGGCAGAGCCACCATAGAGAACGCGGATGCCGTTAGCGAGCTCCTCGCCAAACATCTCCTTGAGGGTCTCACGGATAGCGCCGCAGACCTCCTGAGCATCCTCGGCGGTAGCGGTCTTGCCGGTGCCGATGGCCCAGATGGGCTCGTAGGCCACGACGACCTGCTTGGGGCAGGTGATCTCAAGACCAGCAAGGCCAGCCTTAACCTGGTTCACGACGTGCTCGACATAGGTGCCAGCCTCGCGGACCTCAAGGGACTCGCCGCAGCAGAAGACGGGAACTAGACCGGCGGCAACGAGGGCCTTGGCCTTCTTGTTCTGATCCTCGTCGGTCTCATGGAAGTAGTCGCGACGCTCAGAGTGACCGATGATGCAGTAGGTGCAGCCAGCGGACTTGAGCATGTCGCATGAAGACTCACCGGTGAAGGCACCCTTGGCCTCCCAGTACACGTTCTGTGCACCGAGGGAGATGGGGGCAGCCTGAATGCGGTCATGAACCGTGGTGATGTCGATGGTCGGAGGGCAGACGAGCACCTCGACGCCAGCCGGAACCTCGGGCAGAGCCTGAGCCAGCTCGTCGGCGAGCTTGGCGGCCTCGGCGACGTCGTTGTTCATCTTCCAGTTACCAGCGATAAGAAGGGTGCGATTAGGCATCGAGAAGCGCCTCCACTCCGGGCAGGGCCTTACCCTCGACGAGCTCCATGGAAGCGCCACCACCGGTGGAGATCCAGCTCATCTTGTCGGCCAGGTTGAACTTGTTGACAGCTGCGACAGAGTCACCACCGCCGATGATCGAGGTGCAGTCAGCCTCGGCGACAGCCTCGGCGATAGCCTGGGTGCCATGAGCGAAGTTGTCGAACTCGAAGACGCCCATGGGGCCATTCCAGAACACGGTCTTGGCGCCCTTGACGGCCTCGGCGTAGAGTTCCTCGGTCTTGGGGCCGATGTCCATGCCCTCACGATCGTCGGGGATAGCGTCGGAAGCGACAACCTCGGGGACAGCATCCTCGCCAAAGTGATCGGCAACGCGGTTGTCGATGGGGAGCAGGATCTTGACGCCCTTCTCCTCGGCCTTCTTGAGCATCTCGCCGGCGCGCTCGACCCAGTCCTCTTCCTTGAGGGACTGACCGACGGACAGGCCCTGAGCCAGGAAGAAGGTGTAGGCCATGCCGCCACCGATAATCAGGGTGTCAGCGGAGTCGATGAGGTGATCGAGAACGCCGATCTTGGAGGAAACCTTGGAACCGCCGACGATAGCGACGAAGGGGCGCTCGGGCTCGGCGAAGATGCCGGTCAGCGTGTCGACCTCCTTCTCAAGCAGGAAGCCAGCGACGGCAGGCAGGTAAGCGGCGGGGCCCACGACGGAACCCTGGGCGCGGTGAGCGGTGCCGAAGGCATCGAGAACGAAGACGTCACCATAGGAAGCGAGCTTCTTGGCGATCTCGGGATCGTTCTTCTTCTCACGCTTGTCGAAACGGACGTTCTCGAGAACGAGGACCTTGCCCGGCTCGACGGCGGCGACAGCCTCGGCAGCCTTCTCGCCGTAAGTGTCGGCGACAAAGGCAACGTCGAGACCAGAGAGCTCAGCGAGCTTCTTAGCGACAGGCTCAAGGGAGAGCTCAGGCTGGAAGCCGGTACCCTCGGGGCGGCCGAGGTGGCTCATGAGGATGACGCGAGCGTTGTGCTCAACGAGATAGTTGATGGTGGGCAGGGCAGCCTTGATACGGGTGGTGTCGCCAACGACGCCATCCTTGATAGGCACGTTGAAGTCAACGCGGACGAGAACGCGCTTGCCGTCGACATCGATGTCGCGGACGGTCTTCTTGGTAAAGGCCATGTTTGCTTCTACCTTTCGTACGTGTCTGCCTCCCATTACGGCAGACGATTTCTTATAAAAAGGGCGCGACCCTAGGGTGTAAGCCCTATGAGGCCGCGCCCTTCTTTAGACGCTCAACGAGCTATTCGCTAAAAGCTAAATTAAGCAACGAACTTCTCGAAGTACTTGATGGTGCGGACCATCTGAGAGGTGTAGGAGTTCTCGTTGTCGTACCAAGAGGTGACCTGAACGAGGGTCTGGCCGTTGCCGAGGTCGGAGGCCATGGTCTGCGTGGCGTCGAAGATGGAGCCGTGGGTCTCGCCGACGATGTCGCGCGAGACGATCTGGTCCTCGTTGTAGGCGAAGGTATCGGGGATGGTCTCGGCGTAGGCCTTCATGGCAGCGTTGACCTCGTCGACGGTGACCTTCTTGTCAACGACGGCGTAGAGGTTGGTCAGCGAGCCGGTCGGCGTCGGGACGCGCTGGGCGGCACCGATGAGCTTGCCGTTGAGCTCGGGGAGAACCAGGCCGATGGCCTTGGCAGCGCCCGTGGTGTTCGGGACGATGTTCTCGGAGCAGGCGCGGGAGCGACGGAAGTTGCCCTTGCGCTGCGGGCCGTCGAGCGGCATCTGGTCGCCGGTGAAGGCGTGGATGGTGGTCATGATGCCGGACACGATGGGAGCGAAGTCGTTGAGACCCTTGGCCATCGGGGCAAGGCAGTTGGTGGTGCAGGAAGCAGCGGAGATGATGTTGTCCTCAGCGGTCAGCGTCTCATGGTTGACGTTGTACACGATGGTGGGCAGATCGCTGCCGGCCGGAGCGGAGATGACGACCTTCTTGGCACCAGCGTTGATGTGGGCCTGAGCCTTAGCCTTGCTGGTGTAGAAGCCGGTGCACTCGAGAACGACGTCGACGTCGAGGTCGCCCCAAGGCAGGTTGTTGGCGTCGGCCTCCTTGTAGATCTTGATCTCTTTGCCGTCAACGGTGATGGAATCCTCGCCAGCAACGACCTCGTGATCGCGAGCGTAGTTGCCCTGCGTGGAGTCGTACTTCAGCAGGTAAGCGAGCATATCGGGAGAGGTGAGGTCGTTGATAGCGACGATCTCGGAGCCCTCATGACCGAACATCTGACGGAAAGCCAGACGACCGATGCGACCGAAGCCGTTAATAGCAACCTTTACTGCCATTGTGTCTCCTTTCGTAAGGCCCCCGCGAGCTACAGCGCCCGCCGTTGAGGCCCACAAACTAACCACTCGCCTAATATACCTTTTTTTTGACTTGAATTTCACGAGAATGCTCGAAATTGAAAATCAAATTTACGTTAAAACGTTTTAAAGAATAAAATAGCAGCTAAATCCGTATATAAGTCGATACTTCAACCTACCTGTTTGCTTCAATGAGCTTTTCAAGCCTCAAAACTCGATGGTAGAGGGCAGACTTCGACAAGGGAGGGTCAGCCATCTCCCCTAAATCACGCAGCGAAAGATCGGGATAGCGCTCGCGCAGGTCGCAAAAAACCGCCAAGGCATCCGGAAGCGTGTCGCGCAAACCTCGCTGTTCGAGCTCATCGATAAGCGCAAGCTGATGTTGGGCAGCACCGGCGCTTCTGGTCTGGTTGGCGAGCTCGGCGTTCACGCGACGGTTCACATCGTTCTTAACCAACTTGACCGCGCGCACCTCCTCAATCTCGGCAACGCTGCGCTTGGCACCAATCAGCTTTAAAAGATGCTCGATTTCCTCGGCGCTCTTAATGTACACGGCATATGACCCCCGCCGTGCATTAACACGAGCATGGACCCCAATCTGCTCCAACAGATCGCAAAGCCCCTTGGCATATTGCTCGCCCTGCACCGCGATCTCCAAATGAAAATCACCGCGTGGATCGGCCACGAAACCGCCGGCGATGAGCGCGCCGCGGATGTAGGCAAGCCTGCAGCAGGGACGGGCAACGATGTGCCGGGGAACACCAGCGACGAGCCCTCCCCTGCGGTCGAGAATGCCCAGCAGCACCAGAGCCTTGTCCAGGTCGGGTTGATCGGGCAGGGTAATGAGATAGTTACGGACCTTATGCAAGACTGATTTACGAACGGTGAATTCCGTTTTGAGCTTAAGGATGCGATGCGTCAGTGTGATCATCGTGCGCGCGACGGCACCCGTCTCGGTCGCGACCGTCAAACGATACCGCCCGGAGCCGGCCAGCGAAAGTGTACCGCTCACACGCGTCAGGGCGGCAAGCGTCGACAAATCGCAGTATTCACATTCGGGTTCGCAGCGCGCGAGCTCGTCACGCACCTCGGCGGTAAACGACATGCAGGCCTATGCTTTCGTGTTGGCGCGCGACAGGTCGCGATGGGAAATGCTCACGTGATATTGGGCGCCTTCCAAATAACGTGCCGTGGCCTCGGCGATGGCAACGCTGCGGTGTTGACCGCCCGTGCAGCCGATGGCAATAGAAAGCTGCGGCTTGCCCTCCGCGATATAGCCTGGCATGACCGTATCGAGCAGCTGCGTCCAGGCCTTCCAGAACTCCTGAGTCTTGGGATGATCAAGAACAAAGTCGGAGACTTTCTTATCGAGACCGGTCATGGTTCGCATCTCGGGATCGTAGAACGGATTGGGCAGGAAGCGAACGTCGATCATAATGTCCGCCTCGACGGGCATGCCGTGCTTAAAGCCAAATGAGAACACGTGAACGTCCATGAGCTGCTGGTCGGACAACTCGGAGAACGCCATGCGCAATTTGTTGCGCAGGGCAGAGGTGCGCAGACGGCTCGTATCGATGATCATATCGGCTCGATCGCGCACACCCTGCAGCTGCAGGCGCTCGCGCTGAATCGCATCGGCCGTAGTCTCCCCCGGCTTGGCAATGGGGTGGCGGCGGCGGTTTTCGCTATAACGACGGATCAGCACCTCGTCAGAGGCCTCGAGAAACACGATGTCACAGCTCATCTCGCGCTCCTCGAGCGCGGCAACGGCATCGAGCAGCTCATCGAACAAGCCCTGGCTGCGCAGGTCGCAGGTGACGGCAAGATGCCTGCCCACGCCCGTATTGATGCCGACGAGTTCGGCAAGCTGGGCGATCAGACGCGGAGGCAAGTTGTCGATGCAAAAATAGCCCATGTCCTCGAACACATGCATGGCCTGCGTTCGGCCCGATCCGGACATTCCGGTGATGATGACGATATCGGGGATGCGCTCCGAGCGCTCCGCCGCATCCATGGCATCTCCCTTTTGCATGTGTGCCTCCTAAAACAAGCGCGGGACCCGGCCAGCGGATCCCGCGCGATCAATTGCCTTTATTGAGTATACCGCCCCAAGCGGATACGAGGCCTGTCTTACGCCTCAAGCGCAGCCTTGAACCAACTTGTAATACTCGTGGGGTGCGTGATGGCGGTGCCGACGACAACGGCCCAGGCGCCCGCATCAATCGCGGCGCGGGCCTCCTCGGGCGTGTGCACGCGGCCCTCGCAGATGATGGGAAGACCGGGGAATTCCTCGGTCGCCTGACGCAGAAGCGGCAGATCGGGGCCATCGGCCATGGTGCAGTCGATAGCGGCAACACCATGAGAAAGCGTGGTGGACACCAGGTCGAAGCCCATATCGACAGCACGACGAATATCCTCGATGGTGGCACAGTCGGCCATCAGGAGCACGCCCTCCTCGTGCAGCGGGCGGAAGGTATCCTCGACCGACTTGCCATCGGGACGTGGGCGATCGGTGGCGTCAATCGCCACGATATCGGCACCCGCGGCAACGCAGGCGCGAGCGTGGCGCAGCGTCGGCGTGATGTAAACGCCCTCGTGCCCATCCTTCCACAGGCCGATAACAGGAACCTCACAGCGACCCTTAATGGCGGCAATGTCGGCAAGGCCCTGGCAGCGAATGGCGGCGGCGCCGCCGAGCTCGCAAGCGCGAGACATTTGAGCCATGGTCTCGGGCGTACGAAGCGGCTCGCCCATATACGCCTGAACGCTCACGACGAGCTTGCCCTTCAGGGATTGAATCAAAGGATCGACGGTCATGTTCGACTCAACCTTTCTAAAAACAGCCTTCTGAGACACCGCACCTTGACGTTCAAACCGTCGCTCACGTACCGAAGTACGCTTCGCTCCTCTTTCACGTCAATCTGCGGCACCTCAGAAGGCGCACTTGGTAGTTATGTTTACTTCAACGATGCAAGAAGGTGTTCGGCGGCACCGATGAGCGGAGCATCACCCTCCAGAGAACCGATAAGGATCGGCGTGTCCTGAAGCGGATCGAGCGCCTGGCTGGCATAGCCCTCGTGCACCGAATCCTTCCACGTCTGCGAACGCCAATCGGGACCTTGGTGAATCACGCCGCCCGAAAGCACGATGACCTCAGGGTCCAGAATGTTAGCGAGCGAGCCCAAGCTGGCACCCAGCGCAAAGCCGGCATCATGGATGACCTCGGTCGCCTTTGCGTCGCCCGCACGGCACAGGTCGTTCACGTCGCGACCGACCGAAGGACGGCTGGGGTTGACGCGACCGAAGCGCTCATCGTACATACGACCAATGGAAGTGCCCGAAGCAACCGACTCTAGATGGCCAGAACGGCCGCAGGCGCAGGGAATGCCGGCGGCAGCCGAGCACTCGATGTGGCCCATATGACCGGCAGCACCATGGAAGCCCTGCATCACGCGGCCGTTCTCGACATATGCGCCGCCGATGCCCGTGCCGATGCCCAGGCACAAGACGGAGAACTTGCCCTTGCCGACGCCCCAGTGGGCCTCGCCCAGAGCATGAGCCTGCACGTCGCCCACAACGGCAACGGGAAGACCAAGGTCCTCGCGCAGACGCGGCCCCAACTGAACGCCGGACCAGCCGGGCATAATCTCGTTGGCATACGCGATGGCGCCCGTCTTGGGATCGACGACGCCTGCGGCACCGATACCGACACCGAGGACCTCGACATCGGGATTCGCCTCAAGAGCAGCCTTGATGGACGCCTCGATACGTTGGAAGACGGCCTCGCCGCCCTCCTGGGCCTCGGTAGGAACCTCGGCCTCAAAAACGGGATGGGGCACGCTGCCATCAGCCGGGTACTCCATGATGGCGGTCGCGATCTTAGTTCCGCCGATATCGACAGAGCAGACGTACTTGTTCTCCATGTCGTTCTCCTTAGGAGATAAAAACAACTACAGGAAATGCGCCGTCAGGCTAGCCGTCACAGCGCGGTAAAGGTTTTCCAGGTGCCCGAGATCGCCGAGAAACCGTGTGGCCATTGACCTAATGGGTCATGGCCGCACGGTTGAACGGCGAGGTCGGGTGCCTGGGAAAGCTTTAAAGGAGACCGTTGTCCTGGAGGACCTTCTTAATCGCCTCGACGTTCTCGCCGGTCATGGCCTTCACCGGGCGCGGCATGGTCGGGCTGTCGAAGATACCCATGAGGTTCATAGCGGTCTTGAAGGCGCCGACGCCACCGGCATAGCCCTGGACGCCCGAGGTGACATCCCAGATGTGGGAGATCTCGTTGAGGCGATCCTGCTCGGCCTTGACGGTAGCCCAGTCGCCGGCCTGAGCGGCCTTCCACTGGCGCACGTAGCCCTCGGGCTCAACGTTAGCAAGGCCCGGGACGGAACCATCGGCGCCGCCAAGGTAAGCACCGTCGACGACGACCTCGTGGCCGGTAAGGATGCTCATCGGATGACCGTTCTTCTCGTTCTCCTGAACTAGGTAGCGGAACGAGATGTCATCGCCCGAGGAATCCTTGACGCCGGCCAGAACGCCCTCGGCGCCGAGCTTGGCAAGGAGCTTCCAGGGGAGCTTGGTGTGGACGCACACGGGGATGTCGTAGGCGAAGATGGGCAGGTCGAGTTCCTCGTGCAGGATGCGGAAGTGCTCCTCGACCTCGGTCATACCCTGCAGGGCATAGAACGGGCAGGTGGCGACGAGGGCATCGGCGCCCAGCTCCTGGGCGACCTTACCGTGCTCGATCATGCGCTCGGTCTCGGTGTCGATGATGCCAACCAGAACGGGCACGCGGTGGTCGACGATGCGCACGGCCTCGGCGACAATCTGGCGACGGCGCTCGTCGGTGGAGAAGACGACCTCGCCCGAGGAGCCCAGGAAGAACAGGCCATCGACGCCGGCATCGATCATGCGGTTGATGCTGCGCTCAAAGGAGGCAACGTCGAGCTGGTGGTCTTCGGTATCGGGAACAACGACGGGAGGGATAACGCCGGTGAATTTCTGAGTTGCCACAAGAATCTCCTTAGTTGTCTGGCGGGCGGCCCTATGCCACCCACTCTTGTTGGCAGTGTCCAGGCCGTCTAGGCCAAAGAACACGGGTAGAACGTCTGGTTAAAGAAGTCGACGACTTCGTTTTCGAACGCATTGATGCGCTCGTGAGCGTATTTGGCATAGATGATATGCCTCCGGTCACACTCAAAACCGTTGAATACGGCAAACTGACCCTTGGGGTCGCTCACGGTATCCATGAGCGAAGTGCCCATGAGCACCGAGCCGCGCACACGAGACGACAGCACCTCGAGGCCACCGGGAACTGGATTGGCAACCGCCGTGCAGGCAAGGCCCTGCTCGTCCAGAGCAGAAACCGCCAGCGCGACTCCACCGCCTAGACCCTCGCCCCATGCAAAAATGCGGTCGGGGTCCACGCCATCAAGATTGCGCGCGACCTTCGCCAACGCGCAGCCCCAACGGACGCGCTCGACAAAAGCAGGCGAGGTAATCCCCTGCTGCAGGTCGTCCGCACCAGCAACATCATCATCCAGCGCGAGGACGGCATACCCCATGGCGGCAAATCTCGTCATGTGATGCCAACCGCGCACAGGCCGATCGATGTCGTGGAACATCAGGCACAGTGGCACGCGCTCAGATACTCGGGCACGACCAACAGGCTCAATCAAACGAGCGTGGACCGCATCGTCACCGAGCTCAAAGGAAATCTCCGAGTAGCGGGCGCAGGGGTTAACAAAGTCAATCGCCGTAATGGCCAGGCCTTGAATCTCAAGATTCGAAGCGCATGCCTCTAAATCAGAAACATCTACTTGGACGTCACCGTGCCAGCCCCGATATTCTGCGAGCCTTGACGAAACCGTTCCAGGAATTCCCACGAGCCCGGGGACTATCAGCTCGTCAACATTGCTCTCGCACTTAGACATGAGCCTCCCCTCCCTCACAGAAAAACGGAATGATCAGATCGTCAAAATCCTGAATCTCCTCGTGGCCAAAGCCTTCAAAGAACTCATGACGCTTGTCACAGGTCAGATTGTTGTAGACCGCAAACTGCGTCGCCGGCGGACAGACGATATCGGCCGTGCCCGTGCCAAACAGCACGGGGCATTTGACCATGGGGGCAAAGTTCTTGGAATCGAAGTACGCCAGTTTGGCATAGGCTTCCTCGATACGAGTCGAGTCCTCGTCAAACCAACGCGACCAATAGCGCAGACCCTCGTAGGCAATATCGTCGGCGTCCAGATCCCAAACCAGGCGGAAGTCCGATAAGAAGGGATAGAGGATGGCCGCGCGATTGATAAGCTCGCTGTTAAGCGCGCAGGTCGCAATACCCAAACCGCCGCCCTGCGATGCGCCGTTCACGTACACGCGGGTAAGATCGATGCCCTCGAGCTCGCGAACGATACGGCACAGAATGCGGATATCCTGGTGCAAGCGGACATAGTAGAGGTTGGCCGGGTCGCCGTCGATACCGGCGACGATATGGCCCGCGACCGTCGTGCCCTCAAATCCACCAATGTCCTCGGAGGGGCCTCCTTGGCCAGGACAATCGAGAGCAATGAGCGCCATGCCCATGCCCGCAAACGACGCCTGCTCAAACCAGCTGCGGCTCGCACCCGGATATCCATGGAACTGAAGCACCAGCGGCACGGGCTCCTCCGAGACCGGCTTGAGGTACTTGGCATGCAGGCGTGCACCACACATGCCGGTATACCAGAGGTCAAAAAACCGACAGGTCGCGGAATCCGCAACCGAAGCCGCCTCAATCGCGTAGTCGAGCTCGACGGCGTCGGCCTCGGCCATGCGGTCCTTCCAAAAGAGATCGAAATCCGATGGACGGGGCATAGCGCCTCGATATTCACCAAATTGCTGTTGTAGCTCTTGAGCACTTGGCATGGCTCGTGAACCCAGCCTTTCGAAATCGCAACGGAGGTGCGCCCGGCAAGGGAACCGGGCGCACGGGAGGGAAAGCGAGGCTACTCGCCGAGCTTGGGATGCAGCAGCGACGGCGCAGCGCCGAGCAGCATCTTGGTGTAGGGGTCCTGAGGGTGCTGGAAGACCTGCTTGGCCTCGCCCTGCTCGACGATCTTGCCGCCATTCATAACGATGATGTCGTCAGAGATGTAGCGGACCGTCTGGATGTCATGGCTGATGAACACCATGGCCAGGCCGAGCTCCTTCTTAAGGTCGGTCAGCAGGTTCAGAATCTGCGCGCGGACCGAAACGTCCAGAGCCGAGGTGGGCTCGTCAGCGATGATGGCATCGGGGTTCAGCGACAGGGCACGGGCAATTGCGACGCGCTGGCGCTGGCCGCCCGAAAGCTGGCCGGGAAGAACCTCGGCGGCGGAGCTGGGCAGACCGGTGAGCTCCAAGAGCTCCTTGACGCGCTTCTCCTGCTCGGCCTCGGTACCCAGGTTGTGGACGCGCATGGGGTCGAGCAGTTGCTCGCGAACGACCATGCGGGGGTTGAGCGCCGTGGCCGGGTTCTGGAACACGACCGAGATGACGCGACCCATGTGGCGACGGTCCTCAGCGGTACGTTTGGTAACGTCCTTGCCCTTAAAGTAGACCTTGCCGCTCGTGGGGGCCTGCAGGCCGCACATGACGTTGGCGGTGGTGGACTTTCCGCAACCGGACTCGCCGACGATGCCGATGGTCTGTCCGGGCATGAGCTTAATCGTTACACCCTGGACGGCGTGAACCAGGTTGGGGTGCAGAATCGAGCCGGTACGGGTCCTAAAGGTGACGTGGACGTCATCAAGGAAGATGATCGGCTCGACGCCGTTGACTGCGGTCTCGCTCATCTACATCACCTCCGCGTGAGGGGTCAAACCATTTGCCTTGAGCACCTCGTCGGGGAGCTCGGAATAGAAGTGCTCGGTGCCGGGCACGCGCTTGAAGACCGGACGGGTGTCCAGGCCAATGCGCGGATGGCTCGAGCGGGGCGCGAAGCGATCGCCCTTGGGGAAATCGCGCGGGCTCGGAACGGCGCCGGGCACCTGGTGCAGGCGGCCCGAACCGCTCTCGATGGACAGGACGGAACCCAGAAGGCCGCGGGTGTACTCGTGAATCGGGTTGGTGAGCAGCTCCTTGGTGGGCGCCTGCTCGATAACCTGGCCGGCGTACATAACCGTGATGTTATGAGCGACCTCAGCGACCAGTGCCAGGTCGTGCGAAACGAAGATCATGGCAAAGCCGAGCTTGGCCTGAAGGTCGTTAAGCAGCTTGATGACCTGCTTCTGGACGGTAACGTCCAGAGCGGTCGTGGGCTCGTCGCAGATGACCAGCTTGGGGTCGCGGGTAAGGGCCATAGCGATCAGAACGCGCTGACGCTGACCACCGGAAAGCTCATGCGGATAGCTCTCGAGCGTACGCTTGGGGTCGAGGCCCACGAGCTCCAGGAGCTCCTCGGCGCTACGGGTGCCGCCGCGCTTGGTGAGCTGCTTCATCTGGGCGGAAATGAGCATGGAGGGGTTGAGCGAGGACAGGGCGTCCTGATAGACCATGGCGATATCGGTACCGCGCAGGCCGAACCACTCCTTCTTGCTCATCTTGAGCAGGTCGCGGCCCTCCCAGAGAACCTCACCGGAAAGGTGCTCGTCATCATCGGTCAGACCCATGATGGCCAGCGTGGTGATGGACTTACCGCAGCCGGACTCGCCTACCAGGCCCATGGTCTGGCCGGGACGGACGTCAAAGTTGACGTGGTCGACGACGTTGATATCACCGTGGTGCTCAAACTGGATGCAGAAATCGCGGACCGAAAGGATCGGCTCAACGGACTCATCGGGCACATGGCGGTCGTTACGCTTGAGTTCGACATCACGCAGAGCGCCAAGACGGGCGGACAGGGACTGAGCCTGCTCCTTGTAGGCGCGAACGGGATCGGAAACCAGCAGGTCGGCCTCGCGGCGCTTGGAGGAGTCGGTCGGATCCAGGGCGGCGGAGGGAGCAGCGGCCATAGCGTCGGTAATACCCTCGGAGAGGATGTTAAGCGCCAGGCAGGTGATCATGATGGCCAGGCCCGGGAACAGCGCCTGCCACCAACGGCCGGCGAGCACGCCACCGCGAGCATCGGCGAGGATGTTGCCCCAGGTAGCGGTAGGCTCCTGAATACCAGCGCCGATAAAGGTCAGCGAGGCCTCGAAGATGATGGCGTCGGCGACCAGAGTAACGGTGAAGACCATGATCGGGGCGATGCAGTTACGCAGAACATGCTTGATCAAAATCCACGGAGCCTTAGCGCCGGAAACGATGACCGCGCGGACATAGTCCTCGCCGTACTCGGACACGATGTTGGCGCGCACGATACGGGCAATCTGCGGAGTGTACATAAAGCCGATGGCGAAGATGATCGACGGCACGGAATTGCCCAGGATGGAGACGAAGACGGCAGCGAGGGCGATGCCCGGGATGGACATGATGATGTCCAGGATGCGCATGATCGCCTCGGAAACGGACTTGCGCGAAACAGCCGCGAGGGCGCCCACGACCGAGCCGCAGACCAGAGCCATGGCAGTAGCACCGAAGCCGATGATCAGCGAGTAACGGCCACCGTAAAGCATGCGCGACAGGATGTCGCGGCCCTTATCGTCGGTACCGAAGATAAATCCATTGCCGGGAGCCTGGCGAGCAGTGAAAATCTCGACCGGGCTATAGGGGGCAAGAAGGGGCGCCAGAATCGCGGTCAGGGCGACCAGCACCAGCACGACGGCGGCAATCTTAGAAGACAGCGTCATCTTCTTCCAGCCACCGAGCTTGAGCCCCTTGGAGGCAGCCTTCTCGAGCTGCTCGGTTTGCTTCTCTCGAATCTTTACCATAATCTACACCGTCCTGATGCGCGGGTTGATGAGCAGGTAGAGCATGTCAACCACGATGTTGATGATGATGAAGGCAAGAGCAACGACGATGACGACGCCCTGAACCAGGTTCGCCTCGTTGCCCTGAACGCCCTGCAGAATCGCAGTACCCATGCCGGGGAGGTTGAAGATGACCTCGATGACGACGGCGCCGCCCATAAGGTAGCCGATCTTAAGACCGAGGGTGGTGACCGGGGTGATCAGCGCGTTGCGCAAAACGTTGATGCCGACGACGACCTTCTCGGGAACGCCGGCGCCACGGGCCATGCGGACATAGTCCTTATCGAGCTCCTCGACCATGGCCGTACGCACGATACGAGTCATCTGACCCGTCAGCGGGAATGCCAGGGCGATGGCGGGCATGATCATACGTCCCAGATAGCCAGCCGGGTTGGTGGTGAAGTGAGGCAGAGCACCGGACGCCGGGAGCACCTTAAGGTAGGAAGAGAACAGCAGAATCAACAGAACGGCAAGCCAGAACGACGGGGTTGCCAGGCCGGCGATGGAAAAGACGCGGATCACTTGGTCCGGCCATTTATCGCGGTACAGTGCCGCGATGACGCCGAGCAAAAACGAGACGACCGCGCCGATGGCAAGACCGATGAAGGTCAGCTGCATCGTGACGGGCAGGGCCGTGGAGATGCGCTTGGCAACGGAGTTGCGAGCAGCACCATAGGTGCCCATGTCACCATGGATCAAATCGCCCATGTAGCGCACGTAGCGCACGGGCCAGGGGTCGTCCAGACCATACTTCTCATGGTACTCGGCAACCGCCTCGGGCGAGGCACCGTCACCCAACGCCGTATAGGCGGGGTCGGTCTTGGAGAACGACATAAGGAAGAACACCAGGACGGTGACGCCCAATGCCATGATCGGCAGCGCCACGAGACGCCTTCCAATCAAACGTAGAAAGTTGTTCACGTTCTCTCCCCTTTCTTTTGTCGGTAGGACCAACTGGTATATGAGTATGGATACTCATTACAAGACCCGAGCGACATCGAGGTCGCCCGGGTCTTTGTTTCAACTATGAGGACGTTGCCTTACGACCGACGCCCCACATATGACTCAAGCGAGTCTTAGGCCTTGACGGTCGCGACGCCCCTGAAGGACATGCTCGTCGTGCCGATGCCCTTGAAGCCATCGAGGGCCTCGCCGTTGGGCGCGGTGGACGGATCGTCCCAGGAAGCGGAAACGGTCTTGACGTGGACAACGGGGTACAGAACAGCGTTGTCGGCGATGATGTCGAAGCACTCGTTCCACTTCTTCTGCTGCTCGTCGCCCTCGGCGGCAAGAGCCTCGTCCATGAGACCGTGGAGCTTCGCCCACTCAGCGGAATCCTTCCACGGGCAACGGGTCTGCATCCAGACGTTGTCGCCATACCACCAGTTGAGCAGCAGGTCGGGGTCGGCGCCGAAGCAGGACGGATCGCCAGGAGCGAGAAGGATATCGTAGGCCTCGCCGCCGTCGATGGCAGCGTAGGTGGCCGGCGAGGTATCGGTCTGGATGGTCACATCGAAGCCGAGGGCGTCGAGGTCGTTCTTGACCTGAGCGGCCATGCCCTTGATCTGCTCGTTGTCGGTGGTGCGCAGGGTGATGGCGCCCGGGGTGATGCCAGACTCTTCGATGAGCTTCTTGGCCTTCTTGGCGTCAGTCTTGTACACCGTGGAAGCCTCATGATAGTTGGTGAAGCTCTTGGGCAGGTAGCAGCTGGCAGCGGTGGCAAGGCCGGCGAAGGTGTTGGTGATCATCTTCTCGGTGTCGAGCGCGTACATGACGGCCTGACGGACCTTGACGTTGTTCCAAGGCTCCTTGGCGACGTTGAACATGATGAAGCGGGTGCCGAAACCCTGAACGTTATCGATCTTGCAGCCAGCGCTCTCGAGCTGGTCGACGGCGTCAGCGGTGACGAGCTCCATAACGAGCGTGGAGCCCTCCTGCTGAGCGGTAACGCGAGCGGTGGGGTCGGTCAGGATGCTGTACTGGATCTTCTTATCCTCGGCAGCATACTCACCGTTGTACTCGGGGTTGGGAACCAGGGTGATCTCGGTATCGGAGATAGAGTCGTACATCCAGGGGCCGGAACCGATCGGCTGCTTGGCGCGATCCTCCTCGGCCTGGGTGGCCGGGGTAACACGGATGATGGCCAGACGATCCTTGAGCAAGGAGAAGTTGGGGACCTTGGTCTTGACCGTTACAGTGCTGGCGTCCTTGGCCTCGATGGACTCGAAGGGCTGGAAGAACGGAGCGTAGGTAGCAGAAGCGGCGCAAGCGGTGTAGGAAGCGACGACGTCGTCAGCAGTGACCTCGGTGCCATCGGAGAACTTTGCGCCCTTGCGGATGGTGACCTCGAAGGTAGTGTCGTCCACGGACTTGGGATCGTCGGTGGCGAGCTCGTTGAAGGTGCTGTAGTCGTGGTAATCGATGCCGTAGAGGCCCTCGATGACGTGCCAGTTAGCACCCAGGCCCACAGCGGAGCCGGTGCTGGCGGGGTCGAAGCTGGACGGAGCGTAAGCGGAACCAGCGGTGATCACGCCGCCGCCACGGTTGGCGGAATCAGTGGAACCGGAAGCGGAACCTTCGTCGCTAGAGCTGCCACCGCAGCCAGTGAGACCAAGCCCTGCGACAGCAGCGACGCTGCCGGTGAGGCCGAGGAACGAACGCCTGGACATACCCTTGTTGATGATGGCCATGTCTTCTCCTATCAATAGAGAATCTTACCCGGGAGCACCTAGACTTGCCCCCGCGCAACTTGCGGACGATATATACCTTACCTACCGACGAACCCAACTGAGGTGCCGCGCTCGGCGACCGATACATACATACGCTTGAACGGTATTTACTACCGTTCACCGAATTCATTGACAAATGATTCGACAGACAGTATGTATCGACGAGGTGAGATATCAGTCTTCGTCAACCCGCAGGATAGCAGTGTTGTTCACCATGGCTAGTCAAACGTTTTAGCGTTAATAAAACCCGAAATCGGCAGGTAATCACCGCGAAACAAATGATTGAAAATTGACCAATCATGTATATCAGTTGTTTAGAAGCGCGTTTAGTTTTCGGATCGGTTGGCCGATGCCTGGGCGCGCTCGGCATTCCATGCAACAAGTGCCTCGTGGACCGCTTTGGCGACATCGGCCGGAACGCCTCGAACTTCTGCAATCTCCTGCTCGCTTGCCGCGCGCAAACGCTTCATCGAACCAAAATGGCGCATAATGGCACGTTTTCTGGTGGGCCCCACACCCGGAACGTCGTCAAGCACCGAAACCGTCATAGCCTTATCGCGCAACTCGCGGTGGAACGTAATCGCAAATCGGTGGGATTCATCGCGAACCTGCTTGATCAGATAAAGCGAAGCGGAGCCGGTCGGCAGCACGACGGGAGTCTCGTCCCACGGCACGAAAACCTCCTCATCGGCCTTTGCCAAGCCACAAACTGGTATATCGAGGCCGAGTGCCTCGAGTTGCTTAATTGCAGCGGTCAATTGCGGCTTGCCGCCATCGACTACGAGCAAATCGGGGCGCGAGCCAAAGCGCTCGTCCGCCATGCGCTCGGGAGCATAGCGACGCCCCAGAACCTCGGACATCGATACGAAGTCGTTCGCCTCGTCCAATTCGGCCTGAATTTTAAAGCGACGATACTGGCCCTTGTCAGCACGGCCGTTGGTAAATACCACCATCGAAGCGACGGTAAAGGTGCCGTGCAACGTCGAGATATCGAAGCACTCGATGCGCAACGGCGGCGCAGGCAGCGCCAGCGCGCTTTCGAGCTCCAGGAGCGCCTGATTGGTGCGATCGTCAGCATACCCCGTGCGCATCATGTAGCGCATGAGGGCATGGCGCGCATTTTTAGAAGCCATGTCGAGCAGGCGGTGCTTTTCGCCGCGCTGCGGCCTATGGAGATGGCAAGAGCGTTCGCGCTTGCCCGCAAGCCACTCCCCCAACGCTTCGGCATCCTCAAGCTCGACAGAGAGATTGATCTCGGCTGGAATATCAGCCGTCTCGTCGTAATAGCGCTTAAGAAAGCCAGATTGAAGCTCTTCCTCATCGACATCCAGGCCTTTATCGAGGATGAACTCACAAGTTCGAACCGTTCGGCCCTCGCGAACGACAAAGACACAGGCGGCAGAGATAGTCTCTTCTCGATAGAAGCCGATGACGTCGATATCGACGCTTGACGGAAAAACGACCTGTTGGCGATCGTCCAGGCCCCTAATGACTTCCAGGCGACGCTTGACGCGCGCCGCACGCTCAAAATCGAGCGTCTCGGCTGCCTCCGTCATCTCGGACGTAAGCTCGTCGACGACATCCTTGCGATGGCCCGACAAGAAACGTTCGACACGCTTGACGTTCTTGGCATAGTCGGCAGGCGAAATCGCGCCGACGCATGCGCCCGGTCCGCGCCCGACATGGTAGTCAAAGCAGGGACGCCCGTTTTGCGCGCAAATCATATTGACGATGTCTTCTTCGCCCTTATGAGATTCGACGATGCGGCGGCAGCGGCGCCATTCCGCACAGGATGCCGAGCAAATAGGAATAACCTTGCGTAGCGTATCGATGGTCTCACGCGCCGCACGGCTATCGGTATAGGGGCCAAAATAGCGCGTTCCCGGTTTATGACGCTCTCGCGTGTATTTAATAGCCGGAAACAAGTCGCTCTTGGTAATGGCGATAAAGGGATAGCTTTTATCGTCTTTGAGATCGACGTTAAAGTACGGATGGTACTGGCCAATCAGATTGCGCTCGAGCACCAATGCCTCGTGCTCGGTCTCCACCACGATATAGTCGAAGCTCGCCACCAGCTGCATCATGAGCGGAATCTTTTGACGCTCGTCCTGCAGCGTCACGTATTGACGCATACGGGCACGCAAGTTTTTTGCCTTGCCCACATAGATGACATCGCCCTTGGCATCTTTCCAAAGGTAGCAGCCGGGTTGCGTGGGAACGCGCGAAACCTGTTCGGCAAGTGTTGGAATGTTGTCGTGACCTGCCACATGCACCTACTTGCGACGAAGCAGCGCCGAGACCTCGGGCATCTTAAAGACGAAGGCAAGGCCAAAAGTCACGGCGAGCGAGACGACGCCTGCAACACAAACGTAGCCCAGGGTAATAAGGATCGAACTGCCAAGCATTCCGACAAAGTGCTCAAGTGCCCACATGACGCCGACGCCCGCGGCAGCGCCCAAGCCACCGAACAACAGGCCGAAGAAACCGCCATGTAGGATAGACTTGACCTGAAGGCCATGCAGACGACGGCGCAGCCACCACAGTGAGCATCCGACCAAGACCACGTAGTCAACGACGTACGAAAGCGCAATTGCCGGCATACCGTAGCCCAGTACCACGCCAAACAGCAGCACCGAACCGGCCTGACCGATAGCGGAGTACAGGCAATAGCGGCTATATGGTTTCATATCGAGCAGGGCCGAGAAGCTCTTCTGCATCAGCACGACCACGCCGTAGAGCGGCAGGGAAAGTGCCAGATAGATAAGGAACTCCGACACCAGCGCCACACCGGATTCATCGAACTTGCCGGCGCAGTAGATCATGTTGAGAGGACGGGCGAAGACGATCAGGTACATCGCAAACGGAATCAGGAAGAAGAGCATCTGGGCGACACCGCGCGAAATGCCCGTGCGGACGCTGTCGTAATCCTTCTCCTGCGCATCGTGAGAGAGTTCGGTATAGAGTGCCGTCGAAAGCGAGGCGGCGATCAGCGCATAGGGCAGCGTGTACCACAGGCGCGCATATGCGATGACGGAAGGGCCGGTCTCGGGCTGCACCACCAGCGCGGCGGCATTGGTAATGGAGGTCGAGACAAACATGCACACCGTGGCGAGCAGCGTCGGGATACCAAGCGCAATCGTCTGTCGCAGCGCGGGGTCCTTAAAGTCGATATGGATATGAGGATGCACGCCATGCTTGCCGAGCGCGGGAATCTGGCAGGCCATCTGGACAAAGACGCCGAGGGTCGTACCGGCTGCGATCAAGATAATGCCGACCCGCTCGCCAAATTGTGCAGACACGGGAGCAAAGCCCATAAAGCTGGCGATGACGATGACGTTGTTGAGAACCGGGGCAAACGTCGACCAGAAGTAGTCGCGGTGTGCGTTGAGAACACCCGAGAACACCGAGCCCAAGCCATAAAACAGAATTTGGATAGCAAAGAAGCGGAACATGAACGCAGCGGTATCCATGCTGTCGCCATTACCCGAAAGGAACGACTGCGTCCAAATAAAGCCGGGAGCAAACACGGTGCCCAGCAGCGAGATGCCGCCCAGCACCAGAAGCAGAATACCGAGCAGGTTGCCGACATACTCGTTCGATGCCTCGCGGCCCTGCTCGCGCCTCACGCCCATATAAACCGGCAAAAACGCCGTAACGAGCATGCCGCCCATCACGAGCTCGTAGAGCATGTTGGGCAGGTTGTTGGCAACCTGATAGGAGGACGAGAGCAGCGACATGCCGATGGCGGCCGCCATGGCCCACGTGCGGATAAACCCGGTGACGCGCGACACGATGGTCAGCACGGTCATGAGGCCAGCAGAACGACCAACCGTGGAGTAGTCCGAAGAACCCATATCGTCTACGTCGTCCTGAGAGTCCTCATGAACCTCATCTTGTGGCAGCAAATCGTCCACGACGGCAAAGGAGCCGGTCATCGCAAAGGGATCGTCAACCAAAACGGCGTCATCAGCAGGTGCGGCGTCATCGCTGTTCGGCATGTTGTTACCGGATACGGCATCATCATCGAATATGACATGGTCGCCAAACACCGTGTCAACTTCTTTGGCGGCGACGGTTCGGGCAGAAAACGACAGAGGGTCCCAGTCGTCATCACCGTCGATGGCCACGCCCTCGACGGGATCGGTCGAACCAAGCGGCGACCATTCGTCATCCGAAAGAAGCGGCTCGTCATCATCATGAACCGCGGGCTTGGCGGAACGAGCGACAGGAGCGCTCTGCGGCGTGCTCTTTCCCTGGGCTGCCATCAAAAACACCGCCGTCTCATCGGGACGCGGCACACGAGGAGCCTCGGAGGCGACCGGCGTCACGCTGGCGCTCGATTGAGCGGCGGCCAAAAAGACAGCCGTCTCATCGGGACGAGCCGAAGAAAGAACCGTACGGGGAAGCGCCGTGCCGGCACCGGCGGCACGCAAGTACACGGCCGTCTCGCCCGGGTCAGCGGCAGCGGACCAGGCGTTTCGAATCTCGTTATCGAACGAAGCAGCCTCGGGCGCGGGCGCCTGAGGAGCCGACCCTTTTGCAAAGTGAGCTCCGCGCTTTGATTCTTCCTGCGGCATCGCTCAGTCCTCTCTCGTGATCGGGGCAACCGTCGCCCCGCAAAATGCAACTAAGTCATCGGGAGCAAGCTCAAGCTGATAGCCGCGCTTGCCACCCGAGATAAAAATGGTATCCCAAAGGACGCATGTCTCATCGATCAGCGTCCGGAAGCGCTTTTTCATACCGACCGGGCTGCAACCGCCGCGGACATACCCCGTCGCGGCAAGCAAATCTTTGACATGCATCATGGTCAGCGACTTTTCGCCTGCGGCGCGCGCGGCGGCCTTGAGGTCGAGCTCGTCGGCAACGGGAATGCAGCACACGACATGGTCGTTGGACGGCGTCGTGCAGACCAGGGTCTTAAATCCCTGACCGGGCTCCTCGCCAAGCTGCTCGGAAATCGCGACGCCCAGACCTGACGATTCATCGCCATCGTCTTCGTACGTATGGAGAACATAGGAGATGCCGGCGCTTTCCAGCTCGCGCATCGCATTGGTTTTCGGCGTCTTAACAGCCTTTGCCATGGCACATCCTTTCCCTCGCAGAGCGACGCAAGGATTAAGTATAGGGCCAATTCCGCCGCATATGCCATCTCGACACACAGAAGCGCCACCGAATCAGAAGGAATCGGTGGCGCTTCGGTACTACAACGTCTCTTTACTGTACGTCGAGCTGCGCCTGACGCTCACGGTCACGCTTGAGCAGCGGCGCCAAGAACTTGCCCGTGTAGCTCTGCGAACATGCCGCGACTTGCTCCGGCGTGCCTGAGACCACGACGGTTCCGCCGCCATTGCCGCCTTCGGGGCCCATATCGATCAGGCGGTCGGCAACCTTGATGACATCAAGGTTGTGCTCGATCACCAGAACCGTGTTGCCCGCATCGACCAGGCGCTGCAAAACGTCGAGCAGCTGGCGAACATCCTCAAAATGAAGGCCGGTTGTAGGCTCGTCCAAAATGTAGAACGTCTTACCTGTCTGACGACGATGAAGCTCCTTGGCGAGCTTCACGCGCTGCGCCTCGCCGCCCGAAAGCGTCGTAGCGGGCTGGCCCAAGCTCACGTAGCCCAGACCCACGTCATATAGGGTCTGCAGTTTGCGCTTAATCTGCGGGATATTCCCAAAGAAAGCCAGTGCTTCGGTGACACTCATGTCGAGCACGTCCGAGATCGTCTTGCCGCGGTAGGTAACCTCGAGTGTCTCGCGGTTATAACGCTTGCCGCCACATACCTCACAGGGGACATAGATATCGGGAAGGAAGTGCATCTCGATCTTGATCTGGCCATCGCCCTTGCACGCCTCGCAGCGACCGCCGCTTACGTTAAAGGAGAAACGTCCCGGCGAGTAGCCGCGCGCCTTCGACTCCGGCGTGCTTGCAAATAGCGCACGCAGATCATCCCACAAGCCAATATAGGTCGCAGGGTTCGAACGCGGCGTGCGACCGATCGGCGACTGGTCGATATCGATTACCTTATCGATGCACTCGATGCCCTCAATCTTCTTGTACGGCCCCACGGGACGCGTCGAACGATGGATGGCATTCGTAAGCGCGGGCGCAATCGTATCGGTGACCAGGGAGCTCTTGCCCGATCCCGAAACACCGGTAACGACTGTGAGCGTACCGAACTCAATCTTGGCGGTAACGTTTTTGAGGTTGTTAGCGCGGGCGCCCGTGATCTTAAGACAGCCGCGGCCGGGCTTGCGGCGCTCATCGGGCACGCGGATCATCCGCTTGCCGGTCAAATAAGCACCCGTCATGGAATCGGGGCACGCCATGATATCGGCAGGCGTTCCCGCGGCGACCACGTGTCCGCCGTTAACGCCCGCGCCGGGACCCATATCGATCACGTAGTCGGCAGCGCGAATAGTATCTTCGTCGTGCTCGACGACGATAACGGTATTACCGATATCGCGCAAGCGCTCGAGCGTCTTGATCAGGCGCTCGTTGTCGCGTTGGTGAAGGCCGATCGACGGCTCGTCCAGAATGTACAGAACGCCCATGAGGCCGGCGCCGATCTGCGTTGCCAGGCGAATGCGCTGTGCCTCACCGCCGGAAAGCGTCGCCGAGGCGCGATCGAGCGTCAGATAGTCGAGTCCGACATCGACCAGAAAACGAAGGCGCTCCAGGATTTCCTTGACGATGCGACCGCCGATAAACTGCTGACGCTCGGTAAGCTCCAGGCCCTCAAAAAACTCGAGCGACTCACGACACGACAGGCAGCAGACGTCGTAAATGGACTTGCCGCCCACGGTGACGGCAAGCATCTCGGGACGCAGGCGAGCACCATGACAGCTCGAGCATGGCTCTTCGCGAATGTATTTCTCCAAGCGAGTCCTGGTGTTCTCGTTCGTCGTCTCGTTGTAGCGCTCGTACAGGATGTTGCGCACACCCGAGAACTTAGTGTCCCACTGGCTGCGACGCCCATCGAGCTTTTGATAGTCGACCGAAATCTTCGTGTCGCCCATGCCATCCAAAAACGCACGACGCACCCGCGGGGGCAGGTCCTCCCATGGCGTATCGGCACTCACCTTAAAGTGTTTGCAGACCGCGGCAAAAATCTGCGGATAATAGTTGGAATTGCCGAACAGGCTGCCAAAGACTCCGTCGGCAATCGACTTTGAGGGGTCTTCAATCAGTGCCTCGGCATCGACTGTCTTTTTAAAGCCCAGGCCGTCGCACTCGGGACATGCACCATAGGGCGCGTTGAACGAGAAATCGCGCGGCTGTAGGTCGTCGATGGAATGCCCGTGCTCCGGGCACGCCAGCGCCAGCGAATACTCCAGCAGCTCGCCCTCGGTTCCCTCGGGAGCGTCGCGGTCGAGCAGCATGTACACGCTCACGTTACCGTGCGCCAGTGCCGTCGCCTGCTCAACGGACTCGGCAATGCGACCCAGGGAGTTCTCTCGAATCACGATACGGTCAACCACGACCTCAATGTCGTGTTTGAACTTCTTGTCCAGGTCGATAGGGTCGTCAAGCGAGCGCACCTCGCCGTCGACGCGCACACGGCTAAAGCCCTCCGCACGCAGGTCCTCAAACAGCTTGGCGTATTCGCCCTTGCGTCCACGAACCACCGGCGCCAACACAAACGCGCGGCGGCCCTCCCCCGCCGCCAGCACCTTGTCGGCGACCTGATCGGTCGTCTGACGCTCAATGACACGACCGCACTCAGGACAGTGCGGCGTTCCCACGCGAGCAAACAGCAGACGCAGATAGTCATAAATCTCGGTTACGGTGCCCACCGTCGAGCGTGGGTTTTTGGACGTCGTCTTCTGATCGATCGACACAGCCGGCGACAGACCGTCAATCGAGTCCAGATCGGGCTTGTCCATCTGGCCCAAAAACTGACGCGCATAGCTCGAAAGGCTCTCGACGTAACGGCGCTGGCCCTCGGCATAGATGGTATCGAACGCCAGTGAGCTCTTGCCCGATCCGGAAAGACCGGTTATGACCACGAGCTGGTCACGCGGAATGGAAACATCGATATCGCGCAGGTTATGCTCGCGCGCGCCGCGAATAACGATAGAAGAATCAGACATGGAAGCTCCTTGCCTCCTACAACTTCAAATCACACTGACGATGAGTTTAGCGCACTCGACGCGCACAGATGTTCGTAATACAAGATTCGCAGACCTTTTGCTTTGCGTATCGGGTGCTTTGTTTCTCGAAATGCCGGGAAAAGGTTACAGTAATCTAATAATGAACTTAATTTGCTGTAACAGAGGAACGTCCATGACCGAAGATATCCCCCTTGAAATCACTTCGAGTGACATGGCCAATCTGCCCATATTCATCGCCGTCCTTATCGTGGCCGCTGTCATCGCACGCATATGCGTTTCAGTCAAACGAAAGGAACAGCCGCCTGTTTTTCGCGCCCTTTGGTGCGCGACGCTCCTCATCCCGCTCGGCATGGTAGCTGCATGGATTACGAATCAATTGCTCGTAAATGAGGACAGTTCCCTATGGGTCCTTTCTTATTCGGCACTCGGTGCTGCCGCCGTCATACTTCTTGTCGAGCCCTTGGTTTCGGGACTTATCGACCAAACCGATCTTGCGACGGGAACGGTTGCCTGTATTTGCCGTGACATCCTTGTCATCGCCGCTGTTTCAGCGCTCTCGTTCGTTTCACTCGAAATTGCCTGCAACGAAACGTTCTATCGCATTCCCGCCAACTCATTCGGGTTTTCCGTCGGGCTGCTCGCGACGGTTCTACTCTCCCTTTATTTGCTGGGACAGCGTCATGGAGGCGTCATGACCCTCGTGCCCATCATCTGTTGCATCCTTGGCATTGCCGAGCACTTCGTCATAACGTTTAAAGGCGAAGCCATCCTGCCAAGCGATATCTTGGCCCTTGGCACCGCAATGGAGGTGAGCGAGGGATACGAGTTTACCTTTACCGCCGGAATCGTAACCTCTCTCGCCCTGCTGGAGATTTCCCTGGGGCTTCTTTCGCTTATCCGACCGCGAAAGCTCCGTACGTCCACCCATGTCTTCCCCGCAATCGCCGCTAACCTCTGCGCTTTTCTGCTAGTGACCGTTGTGGGGCTTTCGGGCTTTTCCAGCATCGACTTGGAGCAGGCGCTGGATTTTGGATTTGACCGTTGGCAGCCCATCACCACATATGCGTCTCAGGGTTTTATCACTTCGTTCACCGAAATGGTCAACGAGTTGCCCATTGAGAAGCCCGAAGACTATACGCCCGATGAGGCGCAGAGCATCGAGCAGGAGCTCGCCGCCGCCTACGACAGCACGTATGGCTCGAGCGAGCAGCGCGCGGCTGCCGTTGCCCAGTTCAATGAAATCAAGCCAACGATTGTTGCCGTCATGAACGAGAGTTTTAGCGACCTTTCGTGCTTTGAGCAGCTCCAGGCGGCCGGGTACACCGGCCCCGCATTCTACAACTCGCTTCCCGACACACTTGTTCGCGGCACCATGCTCGCTTCGGTCACCGGTGGCGGAACGGCAAACTCCGAATTCGAATTTTTGACCGGAGCGACAACGGCCTTTGTCGGATTAGGCAAGATCCCCTATCAGCTGTATCAGATGAATGGCGTCAACAGCCTGGCAAAGGACCTTAAAGAGCTTGGGTATACCGCTACCGCTATGCACCCGCAAAACCCCGTCAACTACCATCGAGATAAAATCTATCAGCAGTTGGGCTTTGGAGACTTTCTTTCAATCGGCGATTTCGAAGGTGCGCCCTGTTACCATGCCGGCGTATGCGACTACGCCACCTACGACAAGATACTCGACCTGCTTAGAACCGACGAAGCGCCGCAGTTCATCTTTGACGTCACGATGCAAAATCACGGCGGCTACGACTATGGCACCGTTCCCGCCGAAGAGCTGACAAACTATTGGGTCGAGGGAGCCAGTGAGGGCGCCAATAGCGCGCTCAACACCTATCTCACCTGCATCAACGCATCCGACCGGGACCTCGAGTACTTTATCAACGAGCTCCGCAATATCGGCAGACCGGTTGTTCTTGTCTTTTTTGGCGACCATCAGCCGAGCGCCGCAACGACTCTCAACGACGAGCTGTACCCTCAGGAAGACACGGCAAGCCACGCTTACCGTGTCTATCAGTCGACCTATTTCGTCTGGGCTAACTATGAAATCGCCGGCAATACCGAGCTCAACGTCTACGACACCGTCGGGGCAAACGAGATTGCAGCCATTACCCTTAATAAGATCGGCGCCCCGCTCACCGACTATCAAAAGGCCCTGCTTGCAACAAGGTCAGATGTGCCCACCATCAATGTCGCTGGCTATCTCGGTGCCGACGGGCTGCGCTACGACTTGGAATCTGAAGACAGCCCCTACACCTCGACGATCGACAAGCTGCAGCGCATGCAATACCTCGAGTTCGCCAGCAAAGTTCAGTAAGCCCGCCCATTCGCTTGGGTCCATCGTATTGCAAGCACGCTCGGCCCAAATGCATCGCAAATGACTCCCGCTCGCAAACGAGGGTACAATGACGCTCGTGTCACACCGCGGGGCTCAGGCCCCAACATATACAAAGGAGTCAAACATGGGTTGCGAGCACGCACAGGCAGCCGGCGGGCAAACGTCGCCGTCGCAATTTGAGGAGAATACGCTGTCCGAGGTCAAGCGCGTTATCGCCGTGCTTTCCGGTAAGGGCGGCGTCGGCAAGTCATTCGTCACCGGCGCCATCGCCACCGAGCTTGCCCGCCACGGTCACAAGGTCGGCGTCCTCGATGCCGATATTACCGGCCCCTCTATCCCTAAGATGTTCGGCATGAGCGGACGTCACGTCCATGCTCTCGGCAACCTTATGCTGCCCGAAATCTCCGAGCACGGCGTCAAGGTTATGAGCTCTAACCTGCTGCTCCAAAACGAAACCGACCCCGTCCTCTGGCGCGGTCCGGTTATCGCGGGTGCCATCAGGCAGTTCTGGAGCGAAACCTCATGGGGCCCCATCGACTACCTGCTGGTCGACATGCCTCCGGGAACGGGCGACGTTGCCCTCACTGTCTTCCAGTCGCTGCCCGTCGATGGCATCGTCATCGTCACGAGCCCGCAAGATCTAGTCTCGATGATCGTCGCCAAGGCGGTCAACATGGCCGAGAAGATGAACGTTCCCATTCTGGGAATCGTCGAAAACATGAGCTATATCGAGTGCCCCGATTGCGGCAAGAAGATTGAAGTCTTTGGCAAGAGCAAGCTCCCCGAGGTCGCCGAGCGCTACAACCTCGAGATCCTAGGGCAGCTTCCCATCAATCCGGCACTCGCCGAGGCTTGCGATAAGGGCGAGGTTGAGACCGCATTGCCCGACGGTATGCTGCCCCAGGCCGTCTCCGCCGTCGAGGCCATTGCCCCGCACGAGACCGCCGAGGCCTAAGTGAACACAAACGCCTCCTATGACGTCTTGGTGATCGGCGGCGGGGCCTCGGGTCTCGCCGCCGCCATTACGGCCGCACGCGCAGGCAAAAGCGTCTGCATCGTTGAGCGCGATGTTGCCTGCGGCCTTAAACTCCTTGCGACCGGCAACGGCCGCTGCAACCTTTCCAACGAATCAATTGATTTCCAGCGGTACAACCACCCCGCATTCGTCGAATCCGTCATGAGTCCCCGGCCCGAGCAAGAGCTCGGCAGTTTCTTCTCCTCGCTGGGCATCATGACGACCTCCGAGGAGGGCCGGCTGTATCCGCGCTCCCTTCGTGCCGAATCGGTGCGCGATGCGCTTCTCAACGCTTGCAATCACCTGGGTATCACCTTGATCTGTGGAGCAAACGTTGCCTCGGCATTCAAAGCCCCCGAGGGCTGGACACTCCAAATAGACCGTCCTGCGCGAGCACTCAAGGCAAAAAAGCACGACGACCGAAAAACGGAGGTCCGCTCACTTCGGAAGGCGCTCGCCGACACCCCTCGCAAGAACGAGACGCTGCAGGCAAAGGCCGTAATTATCGCTACGGGCGGCAGCCCCGCCGGCATCGCGAAGACGTTCAATCTTTCCCTCACACCGCAGCGCCCCGTCCTCTGCCCCGTGTCGGCATCGGTCTTCGGCGACCAGACTGCGCTCAAGACGCTGGATGGCCTGCGCGTCCGCGCCCGTTTGACGCTCACCCGCAATCACGAGGAGCTCTGGCGCGAAGACGGCGAAGTGCTCTTCCGAACCTTTGGCATCTCGGGCGTTGCCGCCTTTAACCTCTCCCGTCGCGTCCAGCGCGGCGACACGATTCTGCTCGACGTTTTCCCCGACCTCTCCAAAGACGAGTTGCTCGATATGCTCAGCCAGCGAGTTGCGTTGCTCGGCGGCTTTTCACCCCGCGACCCCCGCTGGCTCGACGGCATGCTCGCCCCGCAGTTCTCTCACGTTGTCTGCACCGCATTCGAACAGTGCCACCCCGGGTCGCACGACGTCATCCATCTGGTCTCAATCCTCAAGCACTTTAAGATGCTCGTCGAGGGAACGACAGAGGAGCGTTCGGCTCAGGTCACGCGCGGCGGCGTGCCCATCGAGAGCGTCTCAGCTCCCAACCTCTGCGTGAGCAACGCGGCAGGCGCCCCACTTTACATCTGTGGCGAGGCGCTCGACATCGATGCCGATTGCGGCGGTTTCAACCTTGCGTGGGCTTGGATCTCGGGTATTCGCGCTGCAAGCAGCCTATAGCCGCGCAGTCTATAATCAAAACGCATTCGGGCCGTCTGGGACACCGGGCGGCCTCTTTCTTGCATCTAAGGAGACCTCGATGATCGAAATCACCCAAGTCCACGCGTCACTCGATGAGGCAGGCGACGAAGCCGCCTGCCTTGCTATTGGCAGACGCGCCGTCAAACGAGCCCTGCGATGCGAGGATTCCCAGATTAAAGCCATTGAGCTCCATCGCAAGTCAATCGACGCCCGTAAAAAGCGAGATGTCCATTTTATTTTGAGCTTTCGAGTTGAGTTGACAAGCTCCCGACTCGAGCAGGAGGTGGTCGACCGCGTCGCCGAGCGCGACCGCTCGCGCATCCGCATGGTAGACGGCGAGGCTCCTTCATTCCCCAACCCTGTCCCGAATGCACCCAAGGGGCGTCCCGTCGTTGTCGGCGCCGGTTGCGCCGGTCTCTTCGCCGCCCTGACCCTTGCCGAAGCGGGCCTTAAACCCCTGCTCATCGAGCGCGGCGACCCCGCGCTTCGCCGCTCGGAAGCGATTGATCTCTTTCTTAAGGAGCGTATCCTCGACCCCGAAAGCAATATCCAATTTGGCCTGGGCGGCGCAGGGACCTTCTCGGACGGCAAGCTCAACACGGGAACCAAGAATCCCGCCCATCGACTGATTCTTGAGACCTTCGTCGAAGCGGGCTCACCTCGTGACATCCTGTGGGACGCCAAGCCGCACATTGGCTCCGACATCCTCCCCACCGTCGTCACCAACATTTCTCAGCGCATCGAGCGGCTCGGTGGAACCGTCCGCTATCGAACAAAGCTCGTCGATATTCGAACCGATGGATCTGGCGCCATCACCGGCATCGATGTCCAACCGCCCCAAGAAACCACAAGCGAGACAATCGCCACAAAGCACCTCATTCTCGCCTGCGGCCATTCCGCCCGCGACGTATTCGAGCTTCTCAAAGAACATAACGTTGCCCTCGCGCAAAAGACCTTTGCCATGGGCGTGCGCATCGAGCATCCACAGCGCGACATCGACCGTGCCCAATATGGCCCCTCGGCGGGGCACCCGGCACTCGGAGCAGCCCCCTACAAGCTTGTCGCCCATCTCCCCAACGGCCGCAGCGTGTTCTCATTTTGCATGTGCCCCGGCGGACAGGTTGTCGCGGCTTCTTCCGAGCAGGGCCATCTGTGCGTCAACGGTGCCAGCCTCAATGCCCGCGACGGGCGTAACGCAAATGCCGCCTTACTCGTCAACGTCACACCTGACGACCTTCCCGGCGATGATCCGCTCGCAGGCATTGAGCTCCAGCGCGCCTGTGAGCGAGCCGCCTATCGCCTGGGTGGCTCTAACTGGAACGCGCCGGCACAGCTCGTCGGAGATTTCCTTGCTAGACGCGCCAGCACGGCACCCGGAAAGGTAAAACCAACCTATCCACTTGGCGTGACCTGGACGGCGATCGACGATGCCCTCCCGCAGCATATCGTCGAATCGCTTCGTTTGGGAATCCCCCTGCTCGGTAAGAAACTGCGCGGCTATGACCGCCCCGATGCGGTCCTCACTGGCGTGGAGACACGCTCGAGCTCCCCGGTCACCGTCACCCGCGATCGAACATGCCACGCCACGTCGACCCCGGGCCTTTACCCTTGCGGCGAGGGTGCCGGATATGCCGGCGGCATCATGAGTGCCGCCACCGACGGCATCCGTTGCGCTGAGGCGCTGATAGCAGACCTCTAGTGCACGAACTCTCGCGTCCGAACGACACAGGCCCCGAGCTCCACAGGGAACTCGGGGCCTGTTCACTACTTCCTGAATCGTGCACCCTGGCGTTTTCTGCCCGAAGCAAAGGTAGAGCCCTTGCGAGCCTGCGAACGCAAACGCTCAATCGTTTCGTCCTCAGATGCGCCCTCAAGCATCGCCCGAATCTGAACGACGGCATCGCGCAGACGCGCCGCCTCCTCAAAGTCCATGGCGGCGGAAGCGTTACGCATGTCTTCCTCCATGGTCTCGACGATCCGCACGAGCTCGTCATGCGGTAGCCCTTCCAGCTGCTCGGCAAGCGTTTGCTCGGGTGCTGCCGTCTCCGGCGCGGCGCCCTCGCCGTTTTCGTCGGGTGTATAGAACGCACCGTGACCCAGCGAATTGCCTCTCGAGCGTCCCTTCGAGCCCACAGTCTTTTCGGCCTCGGCAATAAAGCTCGAAATGTCGTTAATGGCCTTGCGGACCGTCTTGGGCACAATGCCATGCTCTTCGTTATATGCCATCTGAATCTCGCGACGGCGCTGCGTCTCCTCGATGGCTTCTTTCATCGAATCGGTCATAACGTCTGCATACATGATGACCTCGCCGTCGGCATTACGGGCCGCACGGCCAATCGTCTGAATCAACGAACGGCGGTTACGCAAGAAGCCTTCCTTGTCAGCGTCGAGAATTGCCACCAGCGAGACCTCGGGAAGGTCTAGACCCTCGCGGAGCAGGTTGATGCCAACGAGAACATCAATCTTTCCCTCGCGCAGCGTTCGCAGAATCTCGACGCGGTCCATCGTCGCTGTATCGGAGTGCATGTAATTGACCTTAATGCCGGCATCAAGAAGATGGTCGGTCAGGTCCTCGGCCATGCGCTTGGTGAGCGTGGTCACCAGCACGCGCTCCTTACGCGCCACGCGCTCGCGAATCTCGTCCTCAAGATCGTCAATCTGCCCACGAACCGGACGCACATCGATCTTGGGGTCGAGCAGGCCAGTCGGACGAATAATCTGCTCAACGTCGTTCTGGCTAACCCGCAGCTCATAGTCGCCCGGCGTGGCCGAAACGTAGATGAACTGGGGAATCCTCGCCTCAAACTCATCGAAACGAAGCGGGCGGTTATCGAGTGCCGAAGGAAGACGAAAACCATGCTCCACCAGCGTCACCTTACGCGAGCGATCGCCTTCGTGCATGCCGCGGATCTGCGGCACCGTTACATGGCTCTCGTCGATGATACAGAGCATGTCCTTAGGAAAGTAATCGATCAGGGTAAACGGCGGCTCGCCCGGTTTTCGACCGTCCAGATGACGCGAGTAGTTCTCGATGCCGTTACAAAAACCCATGGTCTCGAGCATCTCGAGATCATAGTCGGTGCGCTGCTGCAGACGCTGCGCCTCGAGCAGCTTATCAGTCGCCTTGAGCTCGGCCACACGCTTCTCGCACTCTACGCTGATTGATTTCAGAGCCGCTTTGACCTTAGGCTTCTCAGTCACGTAGTGCGAGGCCGGCCACACGGGAATGGCCTCGTACTCACGCAGCATCTCGCCGGTGACCTCGTCGATCTCGGCAATCAGCTCGACCTCGTCGCCAAAGAACTCAAACCGCAACGGATGCTCGGCATAGGGCGGATACACGTCGACGACATCGCCGCGCACGCGGAAGGTGCCACGTGCCAAATCATAGTCATTGCGATCGTACTGGATATCGATAAGCGCATGGATAAAGTCATCGCGCTCGAGCGGCACCTTCTTGTCGACGTTCGGAGCTAGGCCCGCATAGTCCTCGGGGGAGCCAATGCCATAGATACACGAGACCGATGCGACGACGATCACATCGCGTCGAGATAGCAGCGATGCCGTCGCCTGATGGCGCAGCATCTCGACCTCTTCGTTAATCGAGGAGTCTTTCTCGATATACGTATCGCTTTGCGGCACATATGCCTCGGGCTGATAGTAATCGTAGTACGACACAAAATAGACCACGGCGTTGTTAGGGAAGAATTCCTTGAGCTCGCTCGCGAGCTGAGCGGCAAGCGTTTTATTGGGAGCCATGACCAGCGTCGGCTTCCCCAAGGCCTCAATAGTCTTAGCCATCGTGAAGGTCTTGCCCGAACCAGTCACGCCCAGCAAAACCTGATAGCGATCTCCGTCCCTCACACCCTGCACAAGCGACTCAATGGCATTAGGCTGGGAACCAGCGGGCTCGTATGGAGACACGACCTCAAACGGCACCTCAGAGCCCTCAACGCCAAAACGTTTGAGCTCTCCTCCAACACGCTCAACTTCAAATTCCGCCATGGATACTCCTAACTCATATATCTGCAGTATACGCAGGCGGCAGGCATAGTCCTATACGAACCGATCGGGATAGAGGGTCTTGTAGCGAACCCAGGCATTATTGACACGAATCAGATACGCCTGCGTCTCGGGAAAGGTGATTGCATTATGAAGCGACGTGCTCTGCTGCGCCCATCCGTCGACATTGCCCATGCCGGCGTTATAGGCGGCAATGGCACTGTCAGTCGACCCGTTAAAATACGTCAGAAGATACGAAAGATACGCACAGCCAAACTCGATGTTCGTAGCGGGATCGTTAAGGTCGCCGGCTGAATACTCGCTGCCATCGACAAGACCCTTGGCAATCATATCCTGGGCAGTCTCGGGCATCAGCTGCATCAATCCCTGTGCGCCTTGATTCGACTCGGCCTCGGGATCCCAATTCGATTCCGACTTTATGACAGCACACACCAGATACGGATCAAGATTGTGCGAAATGCTCGATTGCTTTACGTACGCCTCGTAGTCAATTGGATACAAAGGCTTAAAGAAGGCGGCAGGGGCATACGAGTAGACGAGCGAAATAAGGCCGAAGACGAACACGACGGCAAGTGGCGCCACGCGATACCACGTAAAGAAACGTGTCTTAGGCATCGGCCTCATCCTTATCCACTACATCCCCGAAGCCATGGCGCGCAAGCCATGCGTCCAGTTGTTCAAAGAGCGAGTTATCGCCTGCCGCATTATCGATTACCGTCGTAGCGAGATTGCAAAGCGAAGCCTCATCAGGTTGGCATGCAGAGCGCGCATCAAAATCAGAAGACTCCATACCACGATGAATGGCACGCTCACGACGAACTGCTAAAGGAGCGCTGATAGCCAGAATTTCATCAGCCAGGCCAAAAGCATCCTCAAAACCAGTCGGGGCAGAAACCTCGACAACCGCAAAGGGGTAACGGGGGGACGAAACCGTGCAGCAAACCGGATCAAGAAGCCTCAGTGACAGCTGTTCGATGAGAACCGGGTGAACGATGCCATTGAGCCGCGCAACTGTATCAGGAGAGGCGAAAGCTCGAGCAGCGAGGACATTGCGGCGAATGCCGCCCTCCCCGTCCAGAATGTCCCAACCGAATTCTTCCGCGAGAGCATTGACGATATCGGAGCCTGGCACATAAAGCGATTTGGCAAGCTCATCCAGATCGATAAGCATGGCGCCATGAGATTCGAGATAGCGGCAGGCAGTCGACTTACCCGAAGCAATATTGCCCAAGACAAAAACGGTAAACATCAAGTCCTCCCTAACGCCAATGGGAGTTATTATCGCGCAAATACAAAAGAAGGACTCAAAATACAGCCAAACAGTAAGACAAGCTAAACGAAAGCGAGTGCTTGTATTACAACTCTCTATCAAACGCAAAAAAGGGGGAGGCCGCGAGGCCTCCCCCTTCTTCAAGTCGATCGACGGCTCGGTGCCGTCCACCGGTCAGCGGCGCCCTGGCCTCCCATGGGCTGACCCCGCAGTACTCTCGGCGCGATGGGGCTTAGCTTCCGGGTTCGGAACGGGACCGGGCGTGCCCCCCATG
>NZ_JBBNPD010000019.1:0-27877 GCF_040097075.1 Collinsella sp. CLA-SR-H006
CAGGCCCCGCCGACCGATTGCAAGCGGTCGGCGGGGCCATTGTGGCTCTTGACAGCGGATTGGGTCATATGAGCGAACGTACGCCCGGTTCGAGCATAAAGTCAAAACGGATGACGTTTTGATACTGCTGGCCTGCGAATTCGTTGAGAAGCCAGGTTTTTCCCGTCTGGCGGGCCCCCTTAAGCAGGAGGGGCTTGCGGTTTGCCCTAGATTTCCAAGCGATGAGTTCGTCCATTAGCTGTCGCTGCATACTGCCTCCTAACGATCATGTTTAGTATAAGACTGTTTTGGTCTTTCCATTGAAAAATGTGGGAATGAACCACGTCTTTCCATCGAATAATGTGGGAGGCAATCACGTTTTTCCATCGAATAATGTGAGGGTTTAGGTAGGCATCTGGGGACGTTCTTTTTCTGCCGGCAGTTTGGGACACTCCTTGTTTTGGTGCAAATTAGTTACCCTTGCATCAGAAAACGGCACCCGTCGGCGATGTTGCCGGCGGGCGCCGTTGTCGTGTAGGTGGCTATGTCGTGCGGGCTGCTGTTGAACGTTCGGGCCCGTGCTCTATAGCGAGTCGATAAAGCGCTGCTGGGCGGCGCGGCCGGCTTCGTCCCACTTAAAGACGCCGGCGTTGTCGAGCACGTGGCCAAACACCACGCCGACTTCCTCGTGCAGGATGTCGATGGCGTTGTCGGCTGTAAGCTCGTCGGCGTGGCGGGCAAAGACATCCTTGGCCCATGTGGCGTGGCTGCGGCAAAGGTCGTCGCCCTCGAGCGCGCCAGCAAGGTCGTAGCTGGCATCGGCCTTGGCCGCCAGCAAGTGCTCGCGGACAGCGCCGAGCTCGGGAACCAAGCGCGGCGGCAAAATGGCCAGGCCCATGACCTCGATCAGGCCGATGTTCTCCTTCTTGATGTGGTGGTACTCAGCATGCGGGTGGAATACGCCCAGCGGATGCTCGTCGGTCGTGATGTTGCAGCGAAGCGCCAGGTAGGCCTCGTAGATTTCGCCGCCGGCATTGCCGCGGGAGTCGACGCGGCGGATGACGGGCGTCACGGTGTTGTGCGCCACGCCGTCGGCTGTGTGCGCGATGACGCCCACCGACTCATCGGTCCACTCGCGCCAGGCAAGGATAATCTTCTCGGCGGCGTCGAGCAGCTGGGCGCGGTCGTGCGAGCGCAGTCGCAGCACCGAAAGCGGCCACTGCAACACGGTACCGCTGACCTGGTCAAAGCCGGGCACGCTAAACTGCGAGACCTCGGCGGCATGCATCATGGGGAACTCGTGCGCGCCGCCCTGGAAGTGGTCGTGCGACAGGATCGAGCCGCCCACGATGGGCAGGTCGGCGTTGGAGCCAATGAAGTAGTGCGGGAACAGGTCGACAAAGTCGAGCAGGCAGGTCAGACCCTTGCGGTCGACGTGCATCGGACGATGCTCGGAGCTCATGGCAATGCAGTGCTCGTTAAAGTACGCGTACGGGCTGTACTGGAAGCCCCAGCGCTCGCCGTCGAGCTTAATTGGGATAACGCGCAGATTCTGGCGGGCGGGATGGGCGCCGCCGTCGGCTGCAGCGGAGCGTCCGGGATAGCCCTCGTTTTCGATGCACAGCTGACAGGCGGGATACTTCTCGCCCGTGTTCTTGGCTGCACCTGCCGCGGCGATATCGCGCGGGTCCTTTTCGGGCTTTGACAGGTTGATAGTGATCTCCAGGTCACCCCAGTTGGTGGGGGTGTTCCATTTGATATTGCGCGCGATGGCGGCGCGGCGCACGTAGCCGGCGTCGCAGCACAGACCGTAGAACCAGTCGGTCGCGGCGCGGGGCTCGTTGACGCCCATGCGGCCGTTGAACTCCTCGTTTACAACCGAAGGCCTCGGCATCAGCGCGCCCATGATGCGCATGGCGATGCGGTCGCGGCCCGACGCCGTGTCCTCGGCGGCGCCGTTGGCAACGGCGGCCTCGGCAAGCGCGGCGAGCGTGCCCTCCAGGTCAAAGTCGGGCAGGGTATCGGGGTGCAAGAGCGAAATCTTCTCGGTCTTGAGCGCCCAGGCCATGTCGAGCGCCGGGCCCGTAGCACCGATGCACTCGAGAATGGTGTTATACGCCCAGATGCGATCGTCCTGGCCGATCATCGATCGATGGATGGCATATTCGATGAGGCCCTGCGCGGCCTCGCGCACATCAGTCATTACAGCCATGCCGCGTAAGCCCCCTTGTCAGAGATGGCGTAGTGACGGGCAGAGCCCTCGCCCAGCCAGCCGTTCATCTTGGCAATGAAGGTGTCGACCAGATCGAGCGGCACGAAGGCCTGGATGGTACCGCCAAAGCCGCCGCCGTGAATACGAACGGCGCCACGGCCGTCGAGCACATGCTCGGCAAGAGCAAGTGCGTACATGGAAGGCTGCTCGGCACCCAGTTTGGCAACAACATTCTGCAGGTACATGGCGGAGCTGGCGCCGGACTCGCGCGTCAGGACCAGGAACTGGTCAATGTCGCCGGCGTTCAGGGCCGCCCAGCGCTTATCGACCAGGCCGTTCTCGTACCAGTAGTGAACGGCGCGCAGGCAGGCACGGTCGCCCAGCTTGGCGCGTAGCTCGGGGAGCTTGGCGTCAAAGTCCGCCACGTTTACCTCGCACAGGCGTGCCTTGCCAAACTCGGCAGCGACGTCCTGCATCTCGCGCGGAACGGCGGCGTAGTCGTCGGTAGCTGCCACATGGTCGGCGCCAACCTTAACGAGCACGAGCGCATAACCGTGATCCTCAAAATTGAGCTCGAGCTTCTGGGTTTTAGGCTGAGCCTGGTCCTCAAAGTCCATGTAGGCGAGGCCGCCCAGGCACACAGCGGCCTGGTCCATCAGACCGCAGGGCTTGCCGTAATAGTTGTTCTCGGTGCGCTGGCTCATCTGGGCGAGCGCGACGGGCTCGATGGCGGGTGCGCCCCAGAGCGTCTCCATGGCGCGACCGTATGCCGCCTCGACAGCAGCAGAGCTGGAAAGGCCGCCGCCCGAGGGGACAGAGCAGGTGAAGGCGAAGTCGAAGCCCTGGGGCTCAACGCCAAGGGCTGCGATCTCGTGGGCCATGCCGCGGACGAGGCTTGCGGACGTGCCCATCTCGGACTCCTGAACATCTAGCGTATCGAGCGCGATCTCAAACGTGGGATAGCCCTCGTCGGCAACGCGAACCTTGTTGGAATCGGTTGCCACGGCGATGCCGTCGACGGCGACATCGAGCGAGCCGGCGATGACGTGGCCGCCCTCGTGGTCGGTGTGGTTGCCACTGATCTCGGAGCGGCCGGGCGCGTGCACATAGAGCACCTGGCGGTCGCCGATGGGGCCAAACTCCTCCTCAAACAGCTTGGTGAGCGTGGCGAATGTCTTTTCGTCGGGAGTGGTCATGGGAGTCCTTTCCTTGGCGCGCGAGGGCAAGTTTTGCGTCATTATGAGTACGTTAACAACTTGAGGCGGCATGAACCAAGTGTTCACGATGCCGCACGTTACGGGCTATGTTAACGTACTCATAACACAACACTTGTCACTTTTTGAGAATCTGGTAATCGGTAGAAATACAGCCGTGAACGGTACTGCCGTATGGACTTATAAAGCAGAAGAGATGCAGATAGAAAAAGTAGAGTACGTTAACATGCGTCCGACGATAGCGGGCTTCGGCGCGGAGTGTATTTCTGCCCGGGCCGGCATTCACGCTATTCAGATCTCGCAAGGGTGAAGGTGATCCTGTGGCAAGGCGCCCGTCCAACGATACAGGTACGCGTCCGGTCTCCATGGCCGACGTCGCCCGCGCTGCCGGCGTTTCGCAGCAGACGGTTTCGCGCGTCGCCAACGGCTTGCCCAACGTTAACGAGCAGACGCGCCAGCGCGTGCAGGCCGCTATGCAAGAGCTCGGCTTTCGTCCGAGTTATGCCGGTCGCTCGCTGCGTGACGGCCGTTACCATTCGGTCGGCCTGTGCGTCAACGATGTCACCAAGTTTGGCAACCTCTCAATGATTGACGGCATCGCCAGCGCTGCTCGCGAGCATAATTGCGCCATCACGCTGGTCGAGATGTCCAAGACCGAGGAGTTTTCGCTTGCCGAGGCCACGCGTCGTATGGCCGCATTGCCGGTGGACGGCATCATCATCGGCATGAGCCGCATGGCGCCCGATTTTGAGACGTTTGATCCACTGCCGGGCATTGGCACGGTCATCGTTACCATGTACGCGCACCCGCGGGTGACCACGGTCGACTCCGATCATTACGGCTGCTCGCTATTGCTTATGGATCACCTGTTTGAGCTGGGACACGAGCAGATTCGCTATATTGGCGGCCCGTCGTTCTCGGTCGACGAGCAATTTCGTCGCGCCGGTTGGCAGGATGCGCTCGAGCGTAAACACGTCGAGCCGGTAGAGCCGCTCGAGGGCGACTGGTCTGCCAACAGCGGCTACGAGGCCGGCAGGTACCTGGCCGAGCACGATCACACCATGACGGCGATCTATGCGGCAAACGATCAGATGGCAAATGGCGCGATTGCCGCGCTGCGTGATAGCGGCCTGCGCGTGCCCGAGGACGTGAGCGTGGTGGGCGTCGACGATTCGCTCGATGATTTTGTGGCACACAACGAGCTCACGACCGTGCGATTCGATCTACATCAGCGCGGACGCGAGGTGTTTGAGCATGCGGTTCCCGAGGCGGGTACGGCAGGCAAAAACGTTGCCATTCGTATTCCCGGTCAGCTCATCATTCGACATAGCACGGCGATACCGCGCGCATAGTTTCCGCAGGTCAACGGTGATATGTTGAACATCAATAACAATCGGTAAGGATGTCGGTAGATAGCTGTTGGGATGTAGCCGAGTGCTATGATAGACGGGCTCTTTTGTCTATCTAGGAGGCTTTGCCTGATGGAGATCACCAAGGATATCCGCTACATTGGCGTCAACGATCACGACATTGACCTGTTCGAGGGCCAGTACGACGTGTCCGAGAACGGTATGGCATATAACAGCTACGTTATCTTGGGCGATAAAATCGCTGTCGCCGATTCGGTCGACGCTGGCTTTGTCGATGAGTGGCTCGGCAACCTCGAGGCCGTGCTCGATGGCCGTACGCCCGACTACCTGGTCGTCCATCACATGGAGCCCGATCACTCTGCTGGCATCGCCGCCTTTATGGAGCGCTATCCCCAGGCCCAGATTGTGGCGAGCATGGGCGCTTTCCGCATGATGGTCAACTACTTTGGCACCGACTTCCCCGAGCGCAAGATGGTCGTCAAAGATGGCGACGTGCTCGACCTGGGCGGCCACAGCCTGACGTTTGTCGGTGCTCCCAACGTGCACTGGCCCGAGGTGCTCTTCTCCTACGAGTCCACCGACAAGGTGCTCTTTAGCGCCGACGGTTTTGGCAAGTTTGGCGCCAACGACATCGAGGATCCCGAGGGCTGGGCCTGCGAGGCACGCCGTTACTACTTTGGCATCGTGGGAAAGTTCGGCAAGTTTGTGCAGGCCGTGCTCAAGAAGGCCGCCGATCTGGACATCCAGATCATCTGCCCGCTTCACGGTCCTGTTCTTAGCGAGAACCTGGGCTATTACCTCGACACCTACAACACCTGGTCGAGCTATCAGCCCGAGGACGAGGGCATCACGATTGCCTATGCGAGTGTGTATGGCCATCTGAAGGCTGCCGTTGAGGAGCTCGCTTCTGCGCTCGAGGCCCGCGGCCAGAAGGTTTCCGTCTTTGACCTGGCTCGCGACGACATGGCCGAGGCCGTTGAGGATGCGTTCCGCTACGACCGCCTGGTGCTCGCCTCCATCACCTATCAGGGCGAGATCTTCCCGTTCATGAGCACCTTTATTCACACGCTTGCCGAGCATGCCTATCAGAATCGTACGGTGGCACTCGTCGAGGCCGGCTCCTGGGCGCCCGCTGCCGCCAAGGTTATGACCAAGGAGCTCGAGGGTATGAAGGACATCACCCTGACGCAGAACAAGGTGACTGTGCTGGGTTCGCTCAACGACGCCTCGCGCGCTCAGATCGAAGCCCTCGCCGACGAGCTTTCCAAGTAGCGACACGTTCACTTTTGACGCTCAACCATCACAACCACCACAAAGGGGACAGGCACCTTTGTGGTGGTTTTTGTTTAAGCGCCGGCGATGATGAGGGCTGGACGTGCGCTGTCGGTGGCCTCGGCGATTGAGGTGGCGACGGCATGATCGGGGTCACGGTCCATCACGATGGTGTCGACATCAGTCAGTTCGGCAAAGCGGTACATGCCGCGTCCGTTAACCTTGCTAGCGTCCATGAGGGCGACGCTTTGATGGGCTCCGGCGATCATAGCTGTTTTGGTCTCGGCCATCTGGGGAAAGTCGGTCGTAAAGCCGCAGCCGGGAACAAAAGCGCCAGGGCACATGACGGCAAGATCGGCGTGGACCATTTGGAGAGCCTGCATGGTAAGTGGGCCGTACAGATAGCGATGACCTTTGCGCAGCGCCCCGCCCAGCATGACGACATCGACCGAGGGCATGCTCTCGTCAATATAATCGGCGATGGTAATGTCGGCCGTGATAACGGTGATGCCGTCGCGCTGATCAAGGAGCCGGACGAACTCGAGCGCCGTGGTGCCCGAGTCGACGAGCAGCGTGTCGCCGTCATTGACGAGCTCGATGGCGCTTTGCGCGATGGCCTGCTTGGCGGCGACGTTGACATTGATGCGGCGATCCTGCGTGGAGACGGTCAGGCGCTTGTGAAGCGAAACGGCACCACCATGTGTGCGGCGCAGCTTGCCTGCTTCGGCGAGCGCGTCCAGGTCGGCGCGGGCGGTGACGGAGGACACGCCAAAGGTCTGGGCGATTTCTGCTACCTGCACCGAGGCGTTGTGCTCGAGCATTTCCATGATGGCGGCGCGGCGTTCGTCGGCAAAAGCACGGTTGGTAGCTTGGGTCATGTCTGCTCCATTCTCGGCTAAATTTGCAGGAATTGTGTTGACTCTATTTTCGTTCATTTTCTTTTTGAGTAAGAAAACACCTTTCGATTACTTATCTTTTCTATAAAAGAAAGACGCTCAACGCCCAAAATTCAATATCGAACACGCCCACTCGGCTCCAATTCCTTCCGTTTACTTTTCAAAAACGACGGTATTGACCTGCATGGGCTCAATATCTCGCACGTGCAAAGACGCTGAATTTCATACAATGAGCGCAGTAAAACGCAAGGTAAAACGCCTTGTGAACAACTACGCCCGATGTCCAAATGCGGGCGAGGGAGAGGAGCAAACGCTCATGGCACTTGTTACCACCGAAAAGATGCTCAAGGACGCTCAGGCCGGCCACTACGCTGTTGGCGCTTTCAACGTCGAGAACCTCGAGTTTGTTATGGCCGTTCTGGCCGCTGCCGAGGAGACCAAGTCCCCCGTCATCATGCAGACCACCCCGGGCACCATCAAGACCGCTGGTCTGGACTACTTCTACGGCATGGTCAAGGCTGCCGCCGAGCGCGCTTCCGTGCCCGTCGCCCTGCACCTCGATCACGGCGATGGCTATGACCGCTGCATGCAGGCTTTCCGCACTGGCTACACCTCTGTCATGATCGACGGTTCGCACGAGTCCTTCGAGGACAACATCGCCCTGACCAAGTCCGTCGCCGATGCTGGCCGCGCCATGGGCGTGCCCGTCGAGGCTGAGCTCGGCAAGGTTGGCGGCAAGGAGGACGACGGTCCCGCGGTTGAGGGCGAGAGCCCCTACACCGATCCGGCCGAGGCCAAGGAGTTCGTCGAGCGCACCGGTTGCACCTCCCTCGCAATTGGCGTTGGCACCAGCCACGGTGTGTACACGAGCGATCCGCACATCGAGCAGTCCGTGGTCAAGGCCATCCGCGACGCCGTCGACGTGCCGCTGGTTCTGCACGGCACCTCTGGTGTGCCCGATGAGCAGGTTGCCGAGGCTGTGAAGAACGGCATCTGCAAGGTTAACTACGCCACCGAGCTGCGTCAGGCCTACACCAAGGGCTTCATGGCCTACATGGCCGAGAACCCCGCTTGCTTCGATCCCAAGAAGCCGGCCAAGGAGGGCATGCGTGAGATCACCGAGCTGGTTAAGATCCGCATGACCAACCTCAACTCTGTGGGCAAAGCAGAGTAACAGCAAGGGTACTCCGACTCGCTACATATCCCGGGGAGGGACGAGGGCTTAGTTCCCCAATCGTCCTCGGGCATGCAAAAAGCCTCGCTGCGCACTTCGTGCGGCGAGGCTTTTTGCCCCCTGCGGAAAGATTGGGGAACTAAGCCCTCGTCCCTCCCAGGTTGACCTACTCGAGGTCGTCGCCCTTGTGGCGTTGGGGCGGAAATGGGTGGGGCGTCAGGGCTTCTTTGTTGATGAGGGGTTAGTATGCTCGGGCTTGGTTGGGGAATGACTTGTTTAGGGATGCTTGGAGTTTTTCGAACGATGCTCGCAAGTTAAGATTCTGATCGGTTGAGCGTTTGGGTTTTGAGGTTGGGGAGTCGAAGAGGCCGTTTCTCTGTGTCGGGGGGAAGGAGAAAAGGTCTGCATGTTTTAGGGATGGCTGCTGTGCTGCGTCATTGGAAGAATGCATGCTTATGCGGCCTCCTCGATGTCCACCAAAAGGTTGCGCACGGGGTGTGCTGCTAGGCCCCGTGCGTTGGCAGTATTATGCCGCGGCTGTTGCAAAGAAGCGCTAAAGAAAGGCTTAATCAAGTTTGATGTAACAATGAAACCGCAGGTCAAGGCCATCGAGTAACACTCTTGAAAGGTTTTGAGCTTAAGGGCTTTCTAAGGTTTGTGGCGCGGATGTGGCTCGCCTGTGTGGGGCGTGTGGGCGGCTCGTTCCTAGTGCTGCGGCTCTGCGGCCCGCACCTGCTCGATGACCTTTTCCATGGTGGCGTTGATGCGGTCTTTTTTGAGCTCGCATTCCCAGATGGTTATGGGTGTCCAGCCCATTTGAGTGAGTGCTGCCACGGCGGTGCGGTCGCGCTCGACGTTGCGACGGAACTTTGCCTCCCAAAACTCAACGTTGCGCTTGGGCTTGCTAGGGTTGCACTTGGGGCAGCGGTGCCAAAAGCAGCCGTTGACGAAGATGGCGATTTTGCGTCCGGGGAAGGCGATGTCGGGCTTGCCGGGAACCTTCCATTCCAAGCGATAGCCCGTAAGGCCCGCTGCGCGCAGGCGCTGGCGAACGAGCAGCTCGGGCTTGGTGTTGGCGCGCTTGTTGCCCTTCATGGACTTTTTGATGGCGGCGCGACGGCGGACCAGTTCGCGCTCGTCGGCGGAAAGGTCCGAGGTATCGATGCCGTCGAGCAGACCTGGTTTGGGGCGCTTCTTGCTGCGGCGCTTAGGTGCGCGCTTGGGTTTGGCGGCGGGTTTGTCGGCCGTGTTGGGCGCGGCGTCATCGGGGGCGCCGTTGGCCTCGAGCCGGTCTTCCTTCAGCTCAATCAGAGCATCGATAAGCCCTTTGTCGGCGGGCATCCACTCAACCGTGGCAAGCGAGGTGCGCGGAATCCAGCGGATATCGAGCTGGCGGTCGTGCTTCTGGGGCTCATCGGATTCTTTAGCCAGCGAGCAGTAGTAACACTCCATTGAGAGATGAAAATCGGGGTAGTCATACTCAACGGTGTAGAAGTCACGCAGGTTGGTGACTTTTACCTGCAGCTCTTCCATGAGCTCGCGGCGTACGGCGTCTTCGGGCGTCTCGCCGTGCATGAGCTTGCCACCTGGGAACTCCCAAAGTCCCTGCATGTCGCCGTAGCCGCGCTGCACGGCCAGTAGCTCGTTGGATCCTTCCTTGCGAATGATCCCAGCGGCAACATGAACAGTCTTCAACAGGAGTCCTCTCTCAACATCAACACGTGACAGGCTAGTTACCCGCACCTTACACAACGGTAAGGCAAGCGTAAGCCATATCGATGGTAGCCGACTCGGCTTCTTGCGACTATAGATGCCGTAGACTAATCGCAAGAAAGGACTCGGTATGCAAACCACGCACATGGCGACCCCGGTACTGGAGGTCGCGCATCTCGAAAAGGTATATGGAGCGCTGGGCAACGTGACCCGCGCGCTCAACGACGTCAGCTTTACGGTCAACCGCGGCGAATTCGTCGGCATCATGGGCGCTTCGGGCTCGGGCAAGTCGACGTTGCTCAATTGCGTGTCGACCATCGATAGCGCTACGAGCGGCACGATCCGCATCAACGGTCAGGACGTGACGCGCATGAAGCAGGCCAAGCTCTCGCAGTTCCGCCGCGAGGAGCTCGGCTTTATCTTCCAGGACTCCAACCTGCTCGATACGCTCACGGCACGCGAGAACATCGCCCTGCCGCTCACCATCGCCCGCACAAACTCGGCAGAGATCTCGACCCGCGTGCAGGATGTGGCAGCGCGCCTCTCCATTAGTCAGGTGCTCGACAAGTATCCCTACCAGATGTCCGGCGGTCAGCAGCAGCGCGTTGCCGCGGCTCGCGCACTCGTCACCGACCCCACCATGATCATGGCCGACGAGCCCACCGGCGCCCTCGATTCCAAGAGCGCCCGCCTGCTGCTCGAGAGCCTGGAGGCCCTTAACCGCCGCCTACGCGCTACCGTGCTCATGGTCACGCACGACAGCTTTGCCGCCAGTTACACGAGCCGTGTGCTGTTCATTCGCGACGGCAAGATCTTCACCGAGCTGCGCCGCGGCGACACCGACCGCCGAGAGTTCTTCGACCGCATTATGGAGGTCGTTGCCATGATGGGCGGTGAAGGCTCCGATGCTCTGTAAACTCGCTTGGGGCAACGTCCGCCGCGCCGGCCGCGACTACCTCGTCTACCTTTTGACGCTCACCCTGGGCGTCACGGTCTTCTATGCCTTTAACACCATCTCGATGCAGGTCGACATCGCCGGAATCGATGAAAAGGGCTTGGCGCAGGTTATGGGCAGCATGCTCGGCGACCTGACGTACTTTTTGGCCGGTGTCATGGCCTTTTTGATGGTGTATGCCAATAACTTCATCATGAAACGCCGCAAGAAGGAGTTTGGCCTGTATCAGGTGCTCGGCATGGGGCGTGGACGCGTCGCCACGATCATGGCGCTCGAGACGGTGATTGTCTCGGTCGTGGCCTTTGTCGCCGGCATTGTGCTGGGTGTGGGACTCTCCCAGCTCATGACGTTCTTTACGGCCTCGCTCTTTAAGACGCAGATCGCCAATTTCCACTTCTTTTTCTCGGTGCATGCGTTCAACCTGACCCTTGCCTGCATGCTCGTAATGTTTGTGCTCACGCTACTGCTGAACCTTCGCGCCGTGCGTCGTACCAAACTTATCGAGCTTATGGGTGCCGAGCGTCGCAACGAGAGCATCAAGACACGCAACCCCTGGATCGCGATTGCCATCTTTGCCGTGGGCGTGGCGCTTGTGGGCGTGGCCTATTACCGTCTGCTACGTGATGGGTTCCCGCTAACCGCGACGGACAGCAAGCTGCAAGAGGCCATGAACCAGTTTGGTATTACGACCGCTATGGTTACCGTGGGCACCTTTGCCCTGTTCTGGGGACTCTCGGGCATGCTCATCAAGCTGCTGCAGAGCCTGCGCGGCGTGTATTGGCGCGGCCTCAACATGTTTACCGTGCGCCAGCTTGCGGCCAAGGTCAACACGGTGTGCTTTTCGATGGGCGTCATCGCGATGCTCCTGTTTTTGGCCATCACCTCGGTGACGTGCGGTATGTCGATTGCCAACGTGATGAACGAAAACCTGGAGCGCTATAATCCGGCCGACATGTCGCAGACGTATATCTATTACGCACCCGATACGCTCGACTACTACAAAGAGTATGTCAATCCGTCTGAGGCCGATCGCATGGTGCTGGCCGATAGTACGGTCGATTTGTACTCCGCATGGCACGGCAAGGGCAAGTCGGCGGGCAACAACGACGAGACCGGCAAGAAGGTCAATATCGCCGATGTTGCCGGTGAGCATGTGCAGATCGATTCGTATCTGAGTTACCCGGTTGGCGGCTCGAATCCTTCGGTGACCCCAAGTGAGATGTGCAAGATCATGGGCGAAAAGCTTCCCAAGGCGTTCGGGGGTAGCAATGCCGATGCGATGGGTCTGTTTGTGACGCCGGCGAGCCAGTACAACAAACTGCGCCAGATGATGGGCGAGGAGCCGGTGCACATCGGTCACGACCAGTATCTGCTCACGTGTGATATGGGCGGCGAGCTGGTCGACCTGTACACCAAATACATGGCCGGCGGCCATGCCCTTACCTTGGGCGGGCATACGCTCAAGCCCGCAACCGATAAGTCGGACGAAGATACGGCGGCCATCGCCAACTCGGCGATGGGCAGTAATCCGGGTACCGTCGTCGTTGCCGACGAGCTGTTGTCCCAACTTAATCTGCAGCCGTATTCCAGTAGCCTGCTCGTTAACTACAAGCAGGGGATGGATACGACCGAGGCAGACGAGAGCATTAAATACACTGTGCTCGACAATCTGCTCGTTGACGGCAAGGAGCCGGGGTCGTGGGGAACCTTCATCACACGCTCCGAGATGTATACGCAAGCAGCGCAAATGAACGGTCTTATTAGCTACCTAGCCATCTACATCGGCTTTGTACTGGTTGTTGCATGCGCGGCGATTCTATCGATCCAGCAACTCTCCAACGTGGCCGACGGCAGCCGCAGCTATCGTGTGCTGGCACAGATCGGCTGCGACGACCGCCAGATTCGCCATTCGGTGATGGCGCAGCAAGCGGTATTCTTCCTGTTCCCGCTGGCAGTGGGCCTGGCGCACTCCTTTGTGGCACTTAAGGTGATTATCGAGTTGGTGAGCATTTTCGGAAATATGAGCATCGGCGGCACCGTGGGCCTCACCTGTGCAATCTTCCTGGCAGCATACGGTGGCTACTTCCTGGTGACCTACCTCATGAGCACCGGCATGGTGCGAGCCGCCATAGCCACCCGCTACAGCGAGTAACAAGCGGGCAAAATCGTCGCAAAATCAGAGGCGTATGACCGCCGCGAAGGGACCAGGGGCCCTTTCGCGGCGGTTTTTGCCTATCTGGGGGTGTCTCGGATGCAAGTGAGTAGACTTTTTTGAACCTGCCGAGCACATCGCGACAAATGATCGATAAAACCGCAGGTCAGAACTGTGGCGTTTTGGGGCGTGCTTGGCCTCCTGCAAAAAGCCTACTCACTTGGTTTTTCTGCTAGAAGACCGCCACGAGGGAAGGCAACTCCCCCGGGTAGTCGTTGAAGAACGTCCCCAATGACTACAAGGAGCGTCCCTAGCTGCCGCATCCGGAGCAAGACAACGCCGCAGGTAGAGGACGGACAGCGAGCGGGTCGCATTTGAGACAAGGTGACGTGAAACGAAAGGGCGCTGACCTTTTGGTCGCGCCCTTGAAGTTGAACGTCAGATTGTCCAAATGCGGCCCGCGCAGCGTCGAGCCGTTACGGCGTTTGGTAAAACGCCGTAACCTACACCCGCTCCGCGATCTCGTGGATTAGGTAGTCGGTCTTTTCCCAGCCCAGGCACGGGTCGGTGATCGACTTGCCAAAGACGCCGCCGTCGACCGGCTGGTTGCCGTCCTCCAGGTAGGACTCGATCATAAAGCCCTTGACCAGCTTGGAGATGGACTCGTTGCGGCGGCAGCTGTCGAGCACTTCCTTGCAAATGCGATACTGCTCCAGCGGACGCTTGCCCGAGTTGTCGTGGTTGCAGTCGATGACCGCTGCCGGATTGGCATAGCCGGTGTGCTCGGTATAGCGCTCGGCCAGGCGCTCGAGGTGCTCGTAGTGGTAGTTGGGGTAGGTGCGCCCATCGAGACCGATGTAGCCACGCATAACGGCGTGCGCGAGCGGATTGCCGTCGCACTCGACCTCCCAGTTGCGGAAGATGAAGCTCTGATGCGCCTGCGCGGCGTAAATGGAGTTGAGCATAACGGTGGTAGAGCCGGCAGTGGGATTCTTCATGCCGACGGGTACCGAAATACCGCTCGACACCAGGCGATGCTCCTGGTTCTCGACTGAGCGCGCACCCACGGCAACATAGCTCAGCAGGTCAACGAGGTACTGGTAGTTGGACGGATAGAGCATCTCGTCGGCGGTGAAGAAGCCCGTTTCCTCAATAACGCGCAGGTGCATATGGCGGATGGCCTTGACGCCCTCGAGCAGGTCGTCGGGAGCCTCGGGGTTGGGGTTGTGCAGCAGGCCCTTGTAGCCGGTGCCCTTGGTGCGCGGCTTGTTGGTGTAGACGCGCGGAATGATGATGAGCTTGTCCTTGACCTCCTCGGCGGTCTTGGCCAGTCGGTTCATGTACTCAAGCACCGAATCCTCGCGGTCGGCAGAGCACGGGCCGATGATGAGCACCTTGCGTGCGTCCTCGCCGGTAAAGACCTTGGCGACCTCGGCGTCAAATGCCTGCTTTTTGGCGGTAAGCTCGGCAGAAAGCGGCATTTCCTCGCGGATCTCCATGGGGATCGGCAGCCTGCGTTTGAATTCCATGGCCATAGGGGTCTCCTCAATCAATAGAAAGAGCAATAAGCGTATTGTCGAATGCTCGGCATTATCCGCTGTCGCACGCTAAAGTGCAAGCCCTCGTCACCCCAAAACCTGCCAAAAAGGGACAGGTTTATTTTGGCAGGTTTTATCTGGGCAAACGTCGGCGAATGCCGGGAGGGAGCGGCGCCGCGCGGGACCCTAAGGCTGTTGTCAGTTCCCCAGGAAATACCCTGTGGGCAAAAAATGCCAAATATGAGTACGGTTGCTATCTTAGTATCATATTGCCTTCGCAAAATAATAGACATAACAGCAAAATATGTTTATTAACGCAAACATATATAAGTCCGCTATAGGGCTGTTTGATCAATTTAGGGACGCGTGTAAGCCGTGAAAACGGCATTTGGGGCTGTTTTGGCTGTTACTAAAAAGGTAACAGTACTCATATTTGCCCTTTTTTGCCCACGGGGCCTCGAAGGGGCTGCCAATCAGGTCCCAGGGGAGACGGTTTGAGGGCCGCAGAGCAAAAACGGGGGCGCAGGTTGTCCTGCGCCCCCGTTTTCTGGGCATTGCGGTTGTTTGCCGCCGGTTGTTACGCCGCCTCGTCGAACTGCGAGTTATACAGGTCGGCGTAGAAGCCACCCTGGGCGAGTAGCTCGTCGTGTGTGCCCTTCTCGACGATGTCGCCGTCGCGAATTACCAAGATCACGTCGGCGTTGCGGATCGTGGACAGGCGGTGCGCGATGACAAAGCTCGTGCGGCCCTGCATCAGCGCATCCATGGCGCGCTGGATGAGCTCTTCGGTGCGGGTATCGACGTTGGAGGTCGCCTCGTCCAGAATCAGCGCCGGGCGGTCGGCCAAAATGGCACGGGCGATGGTCACGAGCTGGCGCTGACCCTGCGACAGGTTAGTGCCCTCCTCGTTAATCATAAAGTCATAACCGCCGGCAAGCGTATGGATAAAGTGGTCGCAACGTGCGGCGCGCGCGGCGGCTTCGACCTCGGCATCGCTCGCATCGGGGCGTCCGTAGCGGATGTTCTCGCGGATGGTGCCGTTAAACAGCCAGGTATCCTGCAGCACCATGGCAAACTCGCCGCGCAGCGCCGCGCGGTCCCAGTCGCGCACGTCGACGCCCTCGACACGCAGCGAACCGCCGTCCACATCGTAGAAGCGCTGCAGCAGCTTGATGAGCGTGGTCTTGCCGGCGCCGGTGGGGCCGACGATGGCGATGGTCTGGCCGGGTTGCGCCTCGCAGCTAAAGTCGTGGATGATGGTCTTGTCGGGCGTATAGCCAAACTTGACGTGATCAAACTCCACATGGCCGGGGCGCTTTTCGGGAATCTGCGCGTCGGCCTTCTGCTCCTCCTCGGGCGCGGCCAGGAACTCAAAGACGCGCTCGGTGGCGGCAGCCATCGACTGCATCGTGTTGCTCACATTGCCCAGCTGCTGCACGGGTTGCGTAAAGTTGCGAACGTACTGGATAAAGCTCTGGATGTCGCCGGGCGTGGCATTGCCGGTCAGTGCGAGCTGCGCGCCCACCACGACGACGCCCACGTAGCCCATGTTGCCCACCAAGCTCATAAGCGGCATCATCAGGCCCGACAGGAACTGCGAGCGCCAGCCACTAATAAAGAGGCGGTCGTTTTGACGGTCGAACTCCTCGATTGAGGCCTCGGCGCGGTCGAACACCTGGATGACGTTCTGGCCGGCAAAGTCCTCCTCGATAATGCCGTTGACGGCGCCCAGAACCTGCTGCTGCTCTCGGAAGTACGGCTGCGAGAAGTGAATCATCACCATCAAGATAATTGCGGCTGCCGGTAGCGTGAGCACGGTGACGCCGGTGAGCGGCAGGCTGATCGAGAGCATCATGATGAGCACGCCGATAATCTGCGTGACCGACGTGATAAGCTGCGTCACGCTCTGGTTGAGCGACTGACCCAGCGTATCGACGTCGTTGGTGATGCGGCTGAGCACATCGCCCTTGCTGTGACCGTTGAAGTAGCTCATCGGAACGACAGCGATCTTGGCGGCGATCTCCTTGCGCATGCGATAACAAATCTTTTGCGTGACGCCGGTCATGAGCCAGCCTTGGATCAGGCTGCAGACAGAACTCGCCAGATACAGACAGAGCAAAAAGCCGAGCGTCTTGGCGATCCAGGCAAAGTCGACATCGCCGGTGCCGTTGACCTTGGCAACCAAGCCCTCGAACAGTTTGGTGGTAACCTGGCCGAGCACCTTGGGCCCCACAATGTTAAAGATGACCGAGCACACGGCAAAGGCGACGGCGGCAAACACGGCAATCTTGTGCTGGCCGATATAGCCGAGCAGCTGCCTCATGGTGCCCTTAAAGTCCTTGGCCTTTTCGCCGCGACGCATGCCGCCCATGCGGCCCATGGGACCACGCTGGCGGGTGGGCTTGGGAATCTGAGTCTTGGTCTCGTCTGCCATTAGCGCTCGCCTCCTTCCGTGACGGCTGCAATTTCTTCTTGGGTAAGCCCCAGCTCCTCGGCGGAAAGCTGCGACTGTGCGATCTCCAGGTACGCCGGGCAGCTGTGCAGCAGCTCCTCGTGCGTGCCGGTGCCCACCACATGGCCGTCGTCGAGCACGATGATCTGGTCGGCGTGCATGATGGTTGCGATGCGCTGGGCCACGACCACGAGCGCGGCGTCGGTAACGTTTTTGGCAAGCTCTTCGCGCAGGCGAGCGTCGGTCTTGTAGTCGAGGGCGCTAAACGAATCATCGAAAACCACGACCTCGGGCTTTTTGGCCAACGCGCGGGCGATGGCCAGGCGCTGGCGCTGACCACCCGAAACATTGGAGCCGCCCTGGCTGATGGGGGAGTCGTAGCCGCCCTCGCGCTCGGCGATAAAGTCCTCGGCCTGTGAGATGCGCGCGGCTTGGCGCATGTCATCATCGCTTACCATGTCGCCGGCAAACTTGAGGTTGCTCTCGACAGTGCCCGAGAACAGGCGCCCCTGCTGCGGGATGTAACCAATGCGGCGACGCAGCTCGGAAAGGGTCATGTCGCGCACATCGACGCCGTCGAGCGAAATGCTGCCGCCCGTGACGTCGTACAGGCGCGGAATCAACTGCACAAGCGTTGACTTGCCCGAGCCCGTGGAGCCAATGATGCCGAGCATCTGGCCGGCGTGCGTGGTGAAGTTCACGCTGCTAATGACATCGGCGCGGGCATCGGGATACTGGAAGCTCACGTCGCGGAAGGTGAGCTCGCCGCGCGGCGCGCTGGCAGCAGGCAGTTTGGGCGAGACAGGGTCGTTGATACTCGTGGGGCAGGTGATGACCTCTTCCACGCGCTCGGCTGCGACCTCGGCGCGGGGCAGGATGACCGAAACCATGGTGAGGATCATAAACGCCATGACGATCTGCATGGTGTAGGAGATGAACGCCATCATGTTGCCGACCTGCATCACGCCGTCGGACACGCCCTGCGCGCCAAACCAGACGATAAGCACGGTGATGCAGTTCATGACGAGCATCATGAGCGGCATCATAAAGCTCATGGCGCGGTTGGTGTAGAGCTGCGTAGTCATCAGGTCGAGCGACGCCTTGTCAAAACGTTCGAGCTCATGCTCCTCGCGGTTGAACGAGCGGATGGGCATAAGGCCGTCGAGCAGCTCGCGGGCGGTAAGGTTCACACGGTCCACAAAGCTCTGCATCTTTTTGAACTTGGGCATGGTGAGGCCCATAAGCACGCCGACGACGGCCGAGACCGCGATGATGGCCACGGCGATGGTCCACTCCAGGCCGGTGTGGTTGGCCAGGACGCGCATGACGGCGACGATGCCCATGACGGGAGCCATCAGGCACATGCGGATAAACAGGGTTGCGGCCATCTGAATCTGCTGAATGTCGTTGGTGCAGCGGGTGATGAGCGAGGCCTGGCTAAACTTGCCCACCTCGGCCGGCGAGAAGTGCATAACCTTGTTGAAGGTCTCGCGGCGCAGGTCGCGTGCGATGGAACAGGCGGTGCGCGAAGCCACGGCACCGGTCAGGATGGTGGCGACGAGCGACACAAGGCACAGACCAAACATCGTGGTCGCCATGCGGCCCAGGTAGGCGTTCTGCACGTCGGCGGGGTCGATGCCCTGCGCCTTGTACTCGTCCTGCACATAGCTCACGGCACGTTGGGTCACGATGGAGCCCGACATGGAGCCCATTTTGTCCGCCATATCGTTGGCGCCCTCGACGAGCTTGTCTTGGTCGATTAGGCCGCCTTCAACGCTTAGACGCAGGCTCTTCATGGTGATCTTGCCACCGTCGGCATCAATCTGTTTTTGCATGTTCTGCGCCGCAGCGGCCTTCTGCTGCATCTCGGCGAGTTGCTCGGGCGTCATCGCCGCCATCTGCTCGGGCGTGGGCATGGCCTGAGCGGCGCCGCCATCGCTTGCCTCGGTAGATGCGCCGGTCATGTCGCCCATGGAGTTGGCATCGATGCCCTGGTTGAACGAAAGGACGACAGTCTCGGGGAGGCTCATGATGTCGGCAATCTTGCCGCCGTCGGCGCGCTCCTCCTCGGTGCCCTTGTACGTTCGAATGCCGTTATTGTCCGCCTTGCCAAACACGGCCTCCACAGCTTTGGCGTCCTTGGTGCTCATAAAGAGTTCGAGGTCGTCGAGCGATTTGGCGCGAATGGTGTCGGGCACGGGCGAGGCGATGCCGCCTTGCTGCACGCCCACGTCGACGATGTCGCTCATATAGGTAGGCAGTGCCAGATCGGCGTTGCAGCTGATTACGATAAGTACGATAGCTGCAAACAGTGCCGGGACATGTTTTTTAAAGAGCTTGAGAATCCTCACTCGGCATCTCTCCTTTCTTGATTGCGGTCGATAATTTCGTTGGCACGTCTAAGAAGGCGCACCATCTCTTGGGTATCTGTTTCGCCAAGCTGCTCGAGGAAGGCCGCGGTGCGGTCCTCGAATTCCCGACGTTTGATTTCGAGATCCTGGAATCCTTTGTCGGTCACCGTGACGTGTACGCGACGACGGTCGGTCTTTGAGTGCTCGCGCTCGATCCAGCCCTTGGCCTCGAGGGCGCGCAGGATATTGGCGATGCGGGCGCTCGAGACCCAGGCACGATCGGCGAGTTCGCTCGGCGTGAGCGAGCCGCCGGCGCGCATGAGGGCGCGCATGACGGCCATCTCGCCGCCGAGGGCTTTGTCCGCAAAGCGCGAAATGCGCTGATGCATGCTGCCGAACTCGGTAAGGAGCTGACGCCCAAGCTCACGGAAATCGGTATCTTCCACCGAAAACCCCTAACACTAGAAACTATTTTCGGTGGAAGATGATACCCCAATACGCGGGCCTCATACAGTGGGCAATATTAAGAGCTCATTAAGACTTAAAATCATTCAATTGATGAAGCGTTTCAAATAACTATTATACACGCGGTTAGGCGAGGGGTTGTCACCACCATGACGACTGGGACTCATATAATCGCCACGTGCGATGCTCCAACTTCCCGCAAGGAGACACCTAAATTAAAGGGGGATGGAGTCATGGCATTTGACTTCACGGGCAAGACCGCGATTGTCACGGGCGGCACTCAGGGCATTGGCCTCGAGATCGCCAAGGGCATCGTCGCGGGCGGCGGACACGTCGCGCTCATCGCAAGGAACGCTGCTAAGGGCGAGGCCGCGGTGGCCGAGCTTGGCGAGGGCAACAAGTTCTATCAGCTCGATGTCGCTGATGCACCCAAGGCGCGCGAGACCGTCGAGCAGATTTTTACGGACCTGCCGCAAACCAACATCCTGATCAACTGCGCCGGTGTCATCAGCACCAAGAAGTTCGACGAGATCGATGACACCGAGTGGCGCCGCACTATCGATATCAACCTCAACGGTACCTTCACTATGATGAACGCCGTGTACCCGCACTTTAAGGCGGCGCATGCCGGCACTATCGTCAACGTGAGCTCCGTTGCTGGCAAGATCGGCGGCGGCCTGCTTGGCACCGCTGCCTACGCGAGCTCCAAGGCCGGTGTCAACGGCCTTACCAAGGCGGTCGCCAAGGAGGGCGGCAAGTTTGGCGTTCGCTGCAACGCCGTGTGCCCGTCGCTCACGTTGACCGATATGACCTCGATTCTCTCTGACGAGAACTCTCAGCGCATCATCAACGGTATTCCTCTGGGCCGCGCTGCCCAGGCCAGCGAGCCTGCGCAGATGGTGCTGTTCTTCGCTTCCGACCTCGCCAGCTTCGTGAACGGCGAGATCGGTGACTGCGACGGCGGCATCGTCCTGGACGGGTAATACCCCGCGATGATTATTCGGCGACGGCTCCTGCGACTCGGGACCGTCGCCTTCTTTCTGACATAGGCGCGTGCGGCTACGATTCGCATGCATCCAAAGGAGATATATATGAGTGAATCGACTGCGGTGGAGGCGCCGGCGGCAAAGGAGCCGTTCTTTAAGATGTCCTCCATCCCGGGTGCCAATATTTTGGTGCCGCTTTTGCTGGGCTGCCTGCTCAACACGCTATTCCCCGACCTGTTCAAAACGCTCGGCAGCTTTACGCTTGGTATGACCCAGCAGGGCGCAGGCCCGCTCGTGGGCGCTTTTTTGCTCATCGTCGGTACGACGATTTCGTTTAAGAGTGCTCCTGCCGCCGCTGCACGCGGCGCCATCATCATCGCCGTCAAGCAGATCGTGGTCGTTGCCGTGTCGCTGCTCATCCTTTATGTGTTCAACGACAACCTGTTTGGCATCTCTGCTATGGTGATGCTGGCGGCTTGCACCGGCGCCAACAACGCTATGTACGCTGGTCTGATGGGCACCATGGGCAATGAGGCCGAGCGTGGCGCCGTCGCCATCACCACGCTGGTTGTCGGCCCTCCGGTCACGATGATCGTGCTCGGCGCTGCCGGTCAGGCTCCGATCGGCTGGTCGCTCGTGGGCGCCATCCTACCGATCGTCGTCGGCATTATTCTGGGCAACCTCTTCCCGAGCTTTAAGAAGATGATGGCACCGGCACTTTCCGCCGTCATCGTGCTCGTCTTCTTTGCCATGGGCTCGACCATGACCTTTGGCCAGCTCATTAATGGCGGTCTCCCCGGTATTCTGCTCGGCGTGATCTGCTCGGTGGTCTTTGCAATTCCCGTTATCGCGGTCGATAAGCTCACGGGCGGTACGGGTGTCGCAGGTGCGGCCATTTCGAGCTGCGCCGGAGCCAATGTGGCCACGCCTGCTGCCATGGCAAGCGTCAACGAGGCCTTGTATGGCGGTGCGGTGCTCGCGACGGCTACGGCACAGGTTGCTGCCTGCGCAATCGTGACGGCTATTTTGACCCCGCTGGTCACCAGCTGGTGCTACAAGCATTTTGAGGGCCAGGGCAACGGCGATAGCAAGACAACGACCGACAAGGCCGCCGCAGCCGCCTAATGCCAAGCGGCAATCAAAGCTAAAAACTAGCTACGCCACAGGGCGGCCACGGGGGATCCCGTGGCCGCCCTGCAGTTTCTGTAGGGTCTCTGGGACACTTTACCCTGATAAAGCTGGCATAACAGCTAGAGTGAACGTCGTACAAAGGCAAGGAAAAAACCAAACAAATCGGTGAACGGTAGTTGTTCACGCTCGCATTTCCTGCGGATTTGTTAAAAACGTCCTAATGGTATAAAAAAAGAAACATATAATAGCCATGATGAAGGGGGTGGCTATGTTATCCTTCTCAAACGGGTGAAATCTTGGGTTTTGGGTTGTAGTTCCAAGGTGGATAAACGTTTTCCCTACACCAACGTGTGGTGAAGAACGGAAGAAGCCGGTAGTGCAAGCCGAACATTCAAGAATTCAATAAGCAGCGGTGTGAGAGAGCGCCGCATTACACGTAACTAGGAGCGTGGTTACACAATGCAGGAGGCATGGGAAGGCTTCAAGGAAGGCATTTGGACGGGAGAGGTTGACGTCCGAGACTTCATCCAGAAGAACTACACCCCCTACGAGGGCGACGAGTCGTTCCTCGCCGGCCCGACCGAGCGTACCAAGGAGCTGTGGGGCGAGGTTCTCGACCTGCTGCTTAAGGAGCGCGAGCAGGGCGGTGTCCTCGATATGGACACCAAGATCGTTACGGGTATCGTGAGCCACCCCGCTGGCTACATCGATAACGCCCACCGCGAGAAGGAGACCATCGTCGGCCTCCAGACCGACAAGCCGCTCAAGCGCGCTCTGCACGTCAACGGTGGTATCCGCATCGCTTGCCAGGCTGCCAGCCAGCACGGCTATAAGGTCGACGAGAACGTTGTCGAGCGCTACACCTTCGAGCGCAAGACCCACAACGCCGGTGTCTTCGATGTCTACACCCCCGAGATGCGTGCTTGCCGCTCGGCCCACATCATCACCGGTCTGCCCGATGGCTATGGCCGCGGCCGCATCATCGGCGACTACCGTCGTGTTGCCCTGTACGGTGTCGACTACCTGATCAAGGACAAGGAGGCCCAGAAGGCTTCCACCCCGACGGTCATGACCGCCGACAACATCCGCGATCGTGAGGAGCTGCAGGAGCAGATCCGCGCCCTCGGCGAGCTTAAGATGATGGCCGAGACCTATGGTTTCGATATTTCCAACCCTGCTACCAACACGCAGGAGGCCATCCAGTGGATGTACTTCGCCTACCTCGCTGCCGTTAAGGAGCAGAACGGCGCCGCTATGTCCATCGGCCGTACCTCCACGTTCATCGACATCTACGCTGAGCGCGACCTTGCCAACGGTACCTTCACCGAGGAGCAGATCCAGGAGTTCGTGGATCACTTCATCATGAAGCTCCGCATGGTCAAGTTTGCCCGTACCCCCGAGTACCAGGCCCTGTTCACCGGCGATCCGCAGTGGGTCACCGAGTCCATCGGCGGCATGGGTGTTGACGGCCGTACGCTCGTTACCAAGATGAGCTACCGCTACCTGCACACGCTCGAGAACATGGGTACCAGCCCCGAGCCCAACATGACCGTTCTGTGGTCGACCCGTCTGCCCGAGAACTTCAAGAAGTTCTGCGCCAAGACTTCCGTCGCCAGCTCCTCGATCCAGTACGAGAACGACGACCTCATGCGCGTTTACCACGGCGACGACTACGGCATCGCCTGCTGCGTGTCCTCCATGCGCATCGGCAAGGAGATGCAGTTCTTCGGCGCCCGTGCCAACCTGGCCAAGTGCCTGCTCTACGCGCTCAACGGTGGTGTTGACGAGGTCTCCAAGAAGCAGGTCGGCCCCAAGTATCGCGCCGTCGAGGGCGATACGCTCGATTACGACGACGTTGTGGCCAAGTACAACGACATGATGAAGTGGCTCGCTGGCGTGTACGTCAACTCGCTGAACATCATTCACTACATGCACGACAAGTATTGCTACGAGCGTATCCAGATGGCTCTGCACGACAAGCACGTGCACCGCTGGTTCGCTACGGGCATCGCTGGCCTTTCCGTCGTGGCTGACTCCCTGTCCGCCATCAAGTACGCCAAGGTCCACCCCGTCCGTGACGAGAACGGCATCATCGTCGACTTCGAGACCGAGGGCGAGTTCCCCAAGTACGGCAATGACGACGACCGCGTCGACCAGATCGCTCACGACGTTGTGCACCAGTTCATGGAGTACATCCGCATGAACGACACCTACCGCAACTCCGTGCCCACGACCTCGGTTCTGACCATTACCTCCAACGTCGTGTACGGTAAGAAGACCGGCTCCACGCCCGACGGCCGCAAGGCTGGTCAGCCGTTCGCCCCGGGTGCTAACCCCATGCACAAGCGCGATAGCCACGGCGCCATCGCTTCGCTGTCTTCGGTTTCCAAGCTCCCGTTCCGCGATGCTCAGGACGGCATCTCCAACACCTTCTCCATCATTCCGAGTGCGCTCGGCAAGGAGGACCAGGTGTTCTTTGGCGATATCGACCTTGATCAGCTGGGCGAGTAACTATTGTTAGTGCTATACTAACAATAACGATTACTGATTAGCGCGCCGGTTTCGGCCGGCGCCTGTCAATCGAAGGAGACACATTATGAAGGTTTCTGAAGTTTCCGAGACTCAGGCCGATAACCTGGTCCACATGCTCGACGCTTACGCCGAGAAGGGTGGCCACCACCTGAACATCAACGTCTTCAACCGTGAGACGCTGCTCGACGCTCAGGCTCACCCCGAGAAGTACCCGCAGCTGACCATCCGCGTTTCCGGCTATGCCGTGAACTTCCACACGCTCACCAAGGAGCAGCAGGACGAGGTCATTTCGCGTACCTTCCACGACAAGTTCTAAAGGGGTTTAACTCCCGCAGGATCGCCGGGCCGCTTTGGGTTACTTTCCAAAACGTCCTCGGACATGCAAAGGGCTCCGCTGCGCGCTTCGCGCGGCGGAGCCCTTTGCGTCCTGCGGAAATGTTTTGGAAAGTAACCCAAAGCGGCCCGGCGGGGGTCCTGTGTAGTCACCCTTTAGGCGGAACTCTCCTAATTATTTGGATGAGTCGTTTACTTACTTGTGCTGTTACCGTCTTCCCGCTGTTGTTGGGGTATGCTTTGTTCGTATGTAAACGTTTGACATGTTGATGGGGGAGGGTGCTATGGCTCGCGAGGGCGCTCGTTCTAAGGATTCTGCTAAGCCTGGCATCAAGGAAGTTGCAGCGGTGGCGGGGGTTTCGCCTACTACGGTATCTCGCGTGCTTAATAATCGCGGCTATATTAGCCAAGAGACCCGCGATAAGGTCCATGCCGCGATGAAGCGCATCAACTATACGCCCAACGATATCGCCCGTGCCATGCTCAACGGTCGCCTGAATCTTATCGGTATGATCGTCCCCTATGTCAGCAGTCCGTTTCATGCCCAAGTGGTTCAAGTTATTGAGCATACCCTGGCCGAAAACGGTTTTAAGATGCTGCTGTGCAATAGCGCCAATCGACCCGAGCTTGAGCGCTCTTATATCGACATGCTTCGACGCAATATGGTTGATGGCGTCATCGTCAACTCGCTTAATATCGGTGCCGAGGCGTATGCCGAGATGGGCTTGAGTCTGGTTGGTATCGACTGCGACCTTGGCGAGGCCTCTGTTCAGATTGCGAGCGACAGCTATGGCATCGGCGAACTTGCCACGCGTCGCCTGATTGATGACGGGTGTTCGCGCATCTTGTGCCTGCGCAACAATAGCCGCATGCGCATGCCTGCCAATAAGCGTACCGATGCCTACCACGATGTTGTGGAGCAGGCCGGTTTGCCCGCGCTTGTCCGTGAGGTCGAGTTCGTTAAGTCCGATGACGAAAAGAGTGCGGTCGTTGCGAAGATCCTCGATGAGAACCCCGATATTGACGGCATCTTTGCGGGAGACGACACGATGGCGGCCATCTGCCTCAACGTGATGAAGCAGCGCGGCTTGAGCGCTCCGGACGATATTAAGGTCGTGGGCGCGGATGGCGCCCGCCGCACTATGACGTTTATGCCTGACTTAACAACCGTTCGTCAAGATATCGATCGCATCGGAGAGCTCGCGGCGCAATCCATCATCGCTCTTGTTAACGGTGAAAAGCCCGAATCGAATACCAAGCTCCCCGTTGAACTCATTGAGGGCAAAACCGCGTAGTTCATCCCGTGCCAAAAGAATTCCTCAAACGCCTCTGTTGACCGTTCGCCGGCATATGTCAACCGTTTGCCGACGACTGGAACTGCGAAAAGACGTATTGGTGTGAAAACGTTTGACATATGAAAACGATTGACATATCTTGCAGTTGTACCGAGTTAGTATCACGTGGGAAGGAAGTCTCGGATGCACAAGGTGTATTACCAGCCTGAGGGAATTTGGGTGGGCGACATCATGCCGTACGGCGAGGACGGCACGTTCTATCTCTATCATCAGCGTGACACGCGAAACCCCGGTCCTTTCGGAGAGCCGTTTGGTTGGGCACTCGCGACGACCAAGGATTTCGTCAACTACAAGGACTTTGGCGAGAGCCTTGAGCGTGGCGGCGACGAGGAAGTCGACCAGTATGTTTATGCCGGCACGGTGTTTAAGGTGGGCGACAAGTACCATGCGCTCTACACTGGTTGCAATCGCGATAAGGTCCGCGCACGCTTGATGAAGCAGGTTCTTCTTCACGCAACGAGTGACGACGCCGTCAAGTGGGAGAAGAACATCGCCGAGACGCTGCTTCCGCCCCAGGAAGGTTACGATGACCGCAACTGGCGCGATCCCTTTGTGCTTTGGGATGAGGAGAACGAAGAGTACATGCTCATCCTCGGCACGCGTGTGGGCGAGGACAAGCGTCTGATGACCGGTCGTCTGGTCAAGTTCACCTCCAAGGACCTGGATACCTGGGAGTTCCAGGGCGACTGGTGGAATCCGGGCCTTTACACCATGTTCGAGATGCCTGATCTCTTTAAGATGGGCGACTGGTGGTATCTGGTGTTCTCCGAGTACAGTGATGGCAACAAGACCCGTTACCGCATGTCTCGCTCCATCAACGGTCCTTGGATCACTCCTGCTGACGATTCATTCGATGGCCGCGCGTACTATGCCGCGCGTACCGCATTTGATGGCGAGCGCCGCGTTCTCTTTGGTTGGGTTCCTACGCGTGACGAGGGCGGCGATCCCAGCTCTTACCTGTGGGGTGGCACCTTTATGCCTCTCGAGATCGTTCAGCGTGCCGACGGAACGCTCGGCACCAAGCTCCCTGACAGCATGCTTGGCGCCTTTGGCGAGGCTAAGGCAGTCGAGGCCTTTGAGCTTTCCTGCGAGTCGGGCAAGGTCGAGCAGGTGCTCGCCGCGGATGCCGGTTCCACCTATATGCTCGATGCCGACATCGAGCTCGCCGGTGACGCTGCCGGCTTCTCGGTGAAGCTTGCCGAGGACGCCGAGTCCGGTCTTGCCTATGAGTTCCGCGCCAACCTGCGTGAGGGCAAGCTCGAGTTTACGGCGGCCCCCCAGTATCCGTGGTTCCAGGTCAACAACATGGGCCTCGAGCGTCCGTTGTTCTTTAAGGGCGAGGGCACTCATCATGTGCGCCTGGTCGTTGACGACGATATCGCGACCATCTTTGTCGATGATGTTGCGCTTAACGCGCGCTTCTGCAATAAGCAGGGCCAGGGTGTGGCGCTGACGGTCACCGACGGTACGCTCAAGTGCGCAAATGCAACGATCGCGTCTCTGTAATGGCATCAAAACGTCTTATGATTTCGTAAAGGAATGGAGAGGAACATGGACTACAAAGTAGTGTCTCAGCAAGTCGTCGATAACGTCGGCGGTTTGGAGAACATCGAGGGCGCCACGCATTGCGTTACGCGTCTGCGTCTGGTGCTCAAGGATACGAGCAAGTACAACAAGGCCGAGCTCGAGAACATCGATGGCGTCAAGGGCGTGCTGTACAACAGACACTATGACCCAATCCGAGGGCACTAAAAAGATAGGAGCCCCCGCTCGTGACCGCGGGTCGGGGCTGCGACA
>NZ_JBBNPD010000020.1:0-25581 GCF_040097075.1 Collinsella sp. CLA-SR-H006
GCGATTTCAAAACCATGCCGGTTTACGGGGCCAGGCCGGGAACCCCCGAGCATGCCGTAATCGGTAAAATAAAAACCGCAGGTAGACGACTTGCGCATTCAGCGAAATGCAGGGTATGGACGGCCGGTCCGGGTCCAGCCCCGTAATCCGGCATGGTTTTGAAATGATACTAATTCACTAGCAGGAAAACTAGGTCGTTCTAGCGCCTTGTCGCCGGCTAATTTCCGAGTTCCAACCAGTTGCACAGAACATTTGCTCGCAGTCGCGTCTCGGCGCGCTTCATTGCCTCGGATTTGGCTTTATATCGAATCCCCAAACGACTGCAGACGCTTTTGACTATGGCGTCTAGCTGTTTTTTGTCGTTAAGCATATCGTGGGTTACCAGGAACACATCGAAACCCATGCTCTGGAGCGCAGTCATGCGCTCCGCATCTTGGTCAAGTACCGCGCCTGACCCATGGATGACCTCACCTTGGATTTCGATAATTGCTGCCTTCATTAGGATTGGGTTTACAATCACGATGTCACCGTAGCAAACCTTTTGACCTGCGATGCTTTGGGCTTCCTCGGATAGAGGGGTTAAATCGTTGAGGTATACGTATCTGAATCCTGAACCACCCAGACGTCGAGAACGACTTAGAAGCAGGACCCCCGCGACCTCGAGTGGAGATGCAGCAATGCCGATAACCTGCTGAGCGGCATCATAAAACTGCTTTCCCCACATTTGACTTTTGACCTTTTCGGCGAATCGATGCAAGTCGCTCAGTTCGATGAGTGGCTTTCTCATCCAAAGCGAAGTACCTTTGAGTTTCGTAACCTCTCTTCCATCCTCGCGATTGTTCGTTTGGCCTTCATTTGCTGGGACCTTTACGGTTGTGCGGGCATAAACTCGTTTCCAAGGAATCTCGTCTTCGCCTTCTCCAAGTTCGAACAGATCCTGCGTGCTGGAATTGCGATTCTCCTTTAACGCGATTTTTAACTGCATTTCGACAGCGGGGGTCGGCTCGAAAACAGAAAACCAGCTGCAAAGTTCGTACATAGCCAGTACGAGATCTATTTGGGACACAAAGCGTGTCATAGTAAATAACGTGTTAAGCGGATTGGTGACGCTAAAGCCTAAATGAGTGTCGGTTGTTGTGCCGGTATCCGAAGCCCCTTCCCAGCGAATAGTGGAGCGCAATCCCGAGTGGTGATTACAACAACCTGGCGAAGCAACAGCGATAATCGGGGTCTTGAGGACATCGGTTACGAAAGGGGCTTGGGATAGGGCCCGCCAGCCGTCATCGGAGCTGGGTAGGCGCGGGTAGAGGTCATGCACCTGCGGTGGGCAGCGCCAGTAGCGGAATGCGGTGTTTGCGCAGACGATTTCGTCCATGTGGCCTCCCCTAGCTTTGGCTGCGTGCCGTTATGTTTGCAGGTAGGCCGATTATCAATGGCGGCATCATGCGAGTAAGTACCGGAAGCTGACCAAATGCTGACCAATAGCTTGACACATTTCGCCTAAAGATTGCCGTGTGTCACAAATCAGCTGGCAGGCGTTCTGGGGCCGTGGTTCCTATCTCCACATTTGTGCGTGAATCCCATGGCAAATTCAATGAAAGATCGCATGAGCTTTATGCAAAACGCGCGTTGGCGTCAGTTCAGGAGAAATCAGCTAGAACCGCGTTTAAAAATATCGATTCGATTTTGGTGTCAGATTTGGTGTCAAACTTGGTGTCAAAAAGAAAAAGGCCAGAAGCTTAACACCTCTGACCTGCGCTTTAGATGGTGGGCGATACAAGATTCGAACTTGTGACCCCATCCGTGTGAAGGATATGCTCTACCCCTGAGCCAATCGCCCGTCGCCTTTCGGCAAAAGAGATACTAACATAGCCGCGCGTGGTTTACCAAGAACTTTTTGCCCCCGATTTTAAATTCGTGAGTGCAATCCGCGCTATCGCACGTAAAGCAGCCGACTAACGACCAGCTCAACCGCCCTTTAACGCTTGATCCACGAAGTCTCGGGGCGGCAGATAAGTCGCGCGTTGTTGTAGGCCATATCGAGTGTGAGGCAGGTGCGCGCGGCGTAGAAACCGTCCTCGCGCTGGATGGTCAGCGCCAGCTCGGGCTTGTCGCCGGTCAGGCACAGCGGCAAGAGCAGCTGGATCCGGCCGCCGTAGAACTGCGGCACGGCGAGCGTGTAGTTGGCGGCGGCGCGGCGGGCGCCCTCGACGACGGCGCCCTCAAAGGCACGGCGCAGCAGCAGCGAGTTGTCCTCCCCCATCAGGCTGGCAGGAATGCGCGTCAGGTTCTCCTCGTCGCCCAAAATATGGTCGATGTTGGAGCGGATGGGAAGGCGGTAGTCAAAGACCAGCTCGGAAGGGTCCTCGGCAAAGCGCACGCGGCACGGCAGGTACTCAAACGAGACCAGCATGGGGTCGCTCTCCTTAAAGAAGCCCTTCAAAAACCAGCGCTGGCGCGCGTCGGGTTTCGTGTTGGGCTCAAACAGGCCGTAGATGGTCTCGTAGCGACGCGTGTACAGGCCGGTGTTGAACAGGCATTGGTCGTCGTCGAACACCAGCGGTAGGTTGGACGGCGCGGTCTGGTCCACGTCGCGCTCGGTCAGGAACACCGCCCGGCTAAATGAAAACGACAAGTAGTTTCTGAGGATGCGGTTGCCGGGACCCCAGTCCTCGGGGTCGGCGAGGTCGACCAGGCGATCGTAGCAGGGCTCGGGGCAAAACGCGAAGTCGTACACATTGCTGCACAGGGTGCTAGGGAGTTCCATGTGGCGTCCATTCCATTTCATAGTTAGAGTTTGGATGCTTAGATTTTATACGTGCGACGCACCGTCGAGACACACAACGCAATTGCGGCGCAGCTCGTCGGCGAGTTCTGCTCGCGTGCGGTTTCCGGAAACAAGGTCTTGGATCCAGGCGTAGTGCTGGTTGTCTTTGGGTTCCGGGCTATCGGAAAGTACGATTGGAGCACTAGCGGCGTAACAGGAAGGTCCCGCCCGTCAACATCGGCAATCATGAGTTGATAAGCGTAATCATGGCTCAATTGCGGTTTAGCAATAGAAAGTCAGGGAATCATCACCAAAGGTTTCGCGCCACTTGTCACAAATGTAACGATGGTTCATGGTGATTAGTTTTGAAAGATCCCTGAGATCCTTAGCCGGAATCTTGCTCTCGTTGTTCGCAAGTGTGCATCCACCATTTTTAGTGAGCCAAAACTTAGTCGAATTTGCAGCTGCCCTCTTTACTCCTACATGGATGTGAACGGGCTCGCCATTTTCTGCAATCCAAAAGAACAGAACATACTGTCCAAAAACAAAAATTCGAGGCATTATGCCACCGCCGGTCCGGCTTTTTGCCGTTCTGCAAGCTCGAAGATAAACGGAGCGTTTGATCTAACGAACTCGGTCAAAAAATCCAGATCGTCAGTAGAAAATCCTTCGACGTTAAACCATTTGACCGCAGGTAGAAAGCATTCTGCATGGTCAAAACCAAAATCAACCGGGCGCTCGACGGCTACGCGAACGGTCCCGTCGTCTCGTGTTTCTGAGTAGGCAAACTGAGTGCCGTCATCTAGCTGAACATAGCTCCAAAGCATTGCTACCTCCTTAGTGTTTATATCCAAGTATAAACAGCCACTTAGATGCATCGTGATGCGAATTGAATTATTCCCATAAGACCTGAACTGCTGATTATTTGTATTACTGAGATTTGAACCACCTCACACTTCAGTGTCTTTTTGGCATGGAAAACCGTCATTGTGCGATGGTCGGACTTTATGTCAAGGATCGTATTCAGATTCAAGCGCCCGCATGCTTAACTACTTGCAGGCGCTCGAATCCTATAGATTACCCAAATGCTGCTCAACAGCCTCCATGCCAACCTCCGCATATTTTAGAAGGCCTTGTATATCTTTGGAGTTCTTGGGCAATCGATCTTTTTCAATACCAGTAATTTTGGCGAATAATTCGATTGTTAGATCGAGTGCGAAGTCGATTAGTTTTTGAATTTCGCTGAAAGTTAAAGGAAGTCGCCTAACAAGCTCATCATAATTCAGTGCTTCTATGTCGCTATGGGCGAAAACTTTATTTCGCTGATCGCGAAGCATGTCAGTTAGTTTACGGAGACTGTTGAGTCGTTTTTTCCATAAATTGGAAAGGTCATAAGTGGTTATGCACACAGTAACCATTCTGTAATGATTTCCGAACAGCTTTTCATCTGAGCGTTGCGACTCAACTTCTTTGGAGTAGAAACGCTCCTCGTCCTTTGCCAATGGATGAACGATTGGATTAAGCCTGTCAAAGTTTGGTCGATCATTAAATAAGGAGATTGCAAGCGCGTCGATTTCAGCAGAATGAGACTTGACGTCTTCTATCAAGTTCCCAATACTGACGTCGCTTTTGGCATCAAATAACCGTGCGCAATTCATGAAACAGGATTCGGTTAATGCAAGTTGTGTAAAGCTGAAGAAGCAGCCAGCGCAAATTACTTCATTCTCATAGTCGGAAGATGCTTTAGACAGTTCGCGAAGGATTGCTAGTTCCGTGTTGGCATAAAATGCCTCGTTATATAGATAGCTGCAACGCTCAAGCAGCTCAAGAAGGCCGGCGTCTTTTACGTTCTTGGCAGCCTCAACTGTATGATCCGACTCGTGGTTCATGTTAGATAAGTCCCGAGTAATTGTCGTAAAAATTATTCTACTAATTCGTCGTTACGAATATAGCCTTCTATATAGCCTATCGAAATGGTGCTTCAGCAGCGGCACGCAGCAGCTAGAAACACTGTCCCCAGCAGGAAAAGCGCCACAGAGGCGACGATCCAGTTGGTGTCGCCGGTCTTTGGGAGTGCCGCAGTTGTTGCGGTGGCAGCCTTGGGCTTGGGGATTTTGGCGACCGTGGTCTTGGTTACTGTCGTTGTTGTTTTGGTTGTCGTGGCCGCGGGTTTCAGTGAGGGATTTGCCGTGGGCCCCGTGGTGGGCTCTCCTGCAGCTGGGTTAGCATCGGCGGGAGACTTGTCCGCGTTATCGCCCGGTACCTCGCCCCCATCGGTCTCCCCCGTTGACGGCGTGGCCACATCGGGCTCAACTACCACATGCGGTGCTACCGCACCGGAGGCATCCACCACGCCGCTAGCACCAAAAGCCCCGCCAACAGGCGTCACAAACCGTGCGGACACAAGCGACCCACCCAGACAAGCAACGCCGCCGTCGGCGCCGGCTGCATCGAGCCACGAGGCATCGACGGAAAGCCGACAGCCGGCCGAACCAACGCCAAGGCCCGCATCCTGCAGATAAACGCCGTAGGCGCGCACGCCCGCTCCGGACCCGGCGCCCGCGGCAGCGACGCGCCCGCCGCCGCGCACGGCCATGTCGCCTGCGATCACGCCGGCAACCGCCTCGTTCGTAATATCGACCCCGTCCGCCCGGGCATCGACGGTGCAGCCGTCCACCACGAGCGCTCGCGAGACGTGGATCCCGCACTGCGAGCCCGTCGCCGTCAGGGTCCCGGTGCCGCGAAGCGTCAGGTTGCCCCACACCTCCATGCCACACAGCGTGATGTCCGCATCGGGCGCATGCGACTCCGTCACGGAGTTTTGCCCGGCAAGCGTCAGCACCAGGTTGCCCTCGGCGCCGATGGCCTCGCCCGCGTAGCCGTTAAGCTCCAGGTGGTCGGCATCGGTCCAGGCCCAGCCGGGGCCCGACACGCCCGGCTCGTAGTACGTCGCGCCCGCGATGATGAGGCTCTCCGCGCCCGCGGCATAAGAAGGCCCGCCCAGCAAAACGCATAGGCAGGCCATGACAGTAAGCAGAATGTAGTGTTGGCTAGTGTGGAACGCGGTGGCAAACATAACCGCTCCGATCTTCGCAGGAGCCAATAGAATATGCACCAGAAAATGCCCTGGTAGCAGCAGCTACAAGTTTACCGAGATTAAGCCGTAAACAAAGGAAATGTCCCTGAACAGTTCCAACAATTAGGTGTAAATCGTTTTGTCAATCGGTGAAAGGAGGAATCTGTCAGCGTTGAACAAAACTCAAATTGCCGACGAGCTCGCTCATCATCGCAGGCTATTCAACGCCACAGTTGCTTAGGGGCTGCTTACAATGGAGTTTTAAGAGATTGTATTAAGAAGTCGGGTGGCATTTCTCATGCTAACTATAAATGCGGGGTTAATAAATTGCTATTGAAATATACTGATTCTGAAACTTCTAATTGCAATTGAACCGACTCGCTGGTTAGCCTGGTTGATGGTGAGCTGAATTGGAAGCAGATGGTTGGAAGAATATGCAATACGGGGCAGCGGCATTTGGGGACATCATCCCTAACGCCACCTAAACTAAATGTTAAAAATAGCAAATAGGCCGTGTTGACTAATTCCGACATGGCCTATTTGCTATTAATAAATTATAGCTGAGCTAGCATTTCGTTGATATCCCTACTGAACTTGGCATTCTTATCGGCACGATCAAGTTCGACTTTCCGTCTCTTTACTTCTTCTTCGTGAGCGCGCTTACGCTCGTTATTAACCATTCGCACATACTCGTTGTTCGCCCAAGTTACTGCATTCGAGACATATTCGACGGTGTCTCTAGCTCTTTCTTTGTTATAGCCAACATTAAAAACCTTAATTATTCTCCCTGTGATTTCGAACCAATTCGGATCAAGATGGAATCCATCGGTGCAAAAGGATCTATGCCTAAAACTCTTAAAGATTGTCAGCCACTGTCCACGAAGATCATCGCTCATCTCAAAATAGATTGTGCCGTCATCCCATTTCTTATTTATGATTCGCATTTGAAGAACGTCAGAGGTGTCAATAATCGACTCTTCTGATTGTTTCGATGCGAGTTTGGTATCGGCTGCTTTTGATAGCACTTCGATATCGAGCAGCACGGAATCTATGTTCGCATAGCGATCGCTAGGATTCTGCGCAATCATATGCTCTACGACTTCGTCTAAATAGGCGTATTCCGGGGCAACGTCTCCAATTCGTTTGTAGTTTGTTCCCTGGGGCACTGCCCCCGTAAACAATTCATTAAGTATTAATCCATAAGCATAGATATCGCTTCGCTGATCGCATTTTCCGCCTTTTACACGCTGTTCGGGTGCAGCATACTGAAAATTAGCCAATCTATCCGAGGCAACTGTCTCTACTGTTGCGCCCGGATAATGTGTTTCAATATGCGCTATACCGAAATCAGAGAGAAAGAGTCGATTTAGCTTGCCATCATAAAGCAGATTCTGGGGCTTAACGTCTCTGTGATAGTTTCCGTCTGAATAAAAGCATCTTAGTCCGTCCAATAGCTCAAGGAACATTTTTAACAGTATCGTGCTTGTAAATTCGCCAGGATTAGACATTAAATTTGCAAGGCTGCCGTCCATTAATGGCATCACATAAAATGGTTGCTTGACATCGTCAGTAATTAAGCATCCGAAATCAACCGCATTTACAATGGACCTGCACTTACAGTCATGCTCAAATCGTGCCTCCTGAATAAAGCGCTTGAGCTTAGAAGAATTTCCGGCAGCTTCTGCATTCAATAGTTTGAGTGCATACCTCACTCCATCAGGGGTTTCGACCTCAAATACTGTGCCCGCTCCCCCATTTCCAATCGATTTAACTCTAGTGTAGGACTCAGTGAAAGTTTCGAAGACCTTTAATCTTCGAGTTGAGACAAGAGAGGGTTTATTCTGATTGAATTTATATGCTATAGCTTTATATGAAGGAACCACCATGGCATTACCGGATAAATCAAAATCTAGGTAGTTAAGAAAATCGCGGCGTTTAAGCTCCTTAAGGATTAGCGGATCAACATCAATAACTGTTACGCGTCCGCCATGACCGTCGTATAGCTTCATTATTTCTGAAAGCGTTTTTTCGAGCGTGCTATCGAGAAGATTGTTAAACATTCGATCCTCGCATCCGGACATCAGTCGCATTAACTAAATGATATGTAAAGTCGAGAGCAATTGATGAAAGACTAATCATTGTTATAACTAGCCTTCCAGGTTAAGCAAAACCTGTCGTTCGGCTTCTGGAAAGGCGTTGTGCTCAATCATTCTTGCCGAGCTAATTCGTCCTATGGTTGATTGCGCAGCCATCGTATCGCCAGCGCAGCTTTGTACCGTTCCTTCTACGATTTTGTGTCTCAGCTTATTTGGAATAGCCGAGACTCCCTCTTTGGTGATGGCGACGCCTGTAACTATTTTGGTTTCATCCGCGCCGCGATATGCGGTCTTACTGAGCGATAGAGAGTGCCCATACCGCTTAACGATTTGAAGAAGCTTCTTCTTAAATATTGTTGGATTACTAAATGGCGTTTTGGACGAGAATGTTAAGTCATCAACGTATAGGGAAAATTTGTAACCGTGATTACTTGCGAGATTATGTAGCTCGTTAAACATATCTTGATAGGCAAGGAATGCAACAAGCTGAGCGCATGGACTTCCAGTTGGAATTACAGTGGAACCGTCCTCTAGCGTAAGTGTAGTTAAATCGCTAAGCAGGGCGGATACATCGCTGCTGCATATAAATCTATCTTTGAAGAGTCGGTAGACGGACTCTCGCGAACATGAGTCATAAAATGCGTGTAAATCTGATTGAATAAAATAGACAGAATGCTCATGGTACTTGCCGTTATCCACATGGCAGACACCCTTGCAACCAGAGAATACCCAGTTTGGAATCGAAATTCTGCTCAGCAAGTTCTTTATGCGGCGTTGGACTTGCTTTAATTCTCTACATGGATCATAGATAGTTCGAAATCCCCCAGAAGCCTTTTCAATTTCACTGACGGTGTAATTGATGAAATCATTGGCGTGAAGAAGGCTGTCGTACTCTAAATGAAGTATCGTGGCAAGCTTGCGCTTGCTGCACAACTTATATAAAGGACTCTGGTCAATTGCATAGCCTCTACTTGCCATTGCTATATGCCTCGATCACCTTAGACATCAAGGACGTAATGAACTTTTGGCTGGCGTTATTCAATTCTGCATCCTCATAGTCCTCTGAAAAACGAATTAGCGTTGATACTCGAAGATTAAGCAATTCTGAATAGCGTTCAAGCAAATCCATCGAGACTTTTTTCTTCCCGTTTTCGATCTCGGAAAGATAGCTACTGGAGATGCCGAGTAATTCGCTCATTTCCTTGGCACTGTAGCCATATATGCCCCGTAACCTTTTAAGCGTATTACCCAGCATCCCCTGCTCTCCTTACAGACTAAAAGGAGCTAATAATCAAATACTGGGCGGGCTACCATTAGATGCTACCAACCTGTCAACAAGCTTATGAGCTCGTGAAGCACTTTTATAAAAGCGCCGAGAAGCTCTAAGATCCCGATTAACGCTCGAAAGTCTTTCGGAGCCCTCTTACGCTTCTCAACTCGCAGCTTCACTCGAGGTTGGCCAGCAACATGGTTGTTTCCGGAATTAGATAGATGCTGTGCCATATAGCACACCCCCTTTCTCGCTGCGGTTGCAGCGTCCCAAAGAAAGGAGAGGTTCTTCCGGTAACACCCGCCCAGCTTCGTGCGCCCGCGCATCCCAGCGCGGGCGCACCGGGTGAGCGGGGGTTTAGGTAGACCACCGAAGTGGTCCGCGGCGAGCTTGCGCTCACCCTGGAATGGGAAAAGACCTTCGTGGCCAAGTAGTTATGGTCACGACTACCTTGATTGGCACTATAGCATAAATTTCATCAATAGCGAAATAAATTATCAATATAAAAATGAAAATTTCTGAATAAAGATAGTAGCTATTATTAAGCATGCTGGAGTTTTGGTATTTGCATGTCAACTGCATACGATTGATGGCTGGTTTGGGATGACGTAAGCCAATATGAGCAAGTTAGAATACGCCATATGGAAGGATCGATAATTGCCATTCAATCCATTCCTCTAGTCCTCTTTAACATGCCGCGCGTACCGCTTTTGTCCATCGCGCTCGCGACGTAAACGCTCAAGAGGTTGACAACGATTGCCGTCCATCCGACTTTAAACGCATCCAGGCCGTGGTTTACCTCGGGGCAAGAACCCAGTTGCGCTCATCGTATTGGCATTCAATTAAGTACTGGTTGAGTAACTATTCTAAACAGCAATCGTTCTGTCTCCCAATAGATGACAGTCCACGCGCAATCGTGATAGAAGTAATTGCAATTGGCGAGAATATTAAAAGATGGTGGTGTATCGGCGCTAGCCGACACACCACCATCTCCTCATGCAGGATGATCTTGCTATAGGCTGAGTTCGTCCAGCGCAGCCCGTCCCTCTCCCCTAGTCCCGCTTAAACAGACCCATCGTATGCACCTTGCCCGCCGCATCCGCGAGCTCGTCGCTCCAGCGCTTGGCGACGATCATGTCGCAGCCGGCCTTGAAGCCCCAGGACGTGGGTCACCTCAGCGCCGAAGAACTCCGGCGCGTCCAGCGAGGGCTCGTAGACCACCATGGGCACGCCCTTGGTCTTCGCGCACTTCATGACACCTTGGATGGAGCTTGCGCGGTAGTTGTTGAAGCTGGTCGTTGTCAGGCAACACGCGTCCATGACCGGTTCTTTTTGCCGTCGTAGAAGCGACAGCAAACTATTTACACGTTCTGTTTAATCCACTTGAACAGTGCCGTTTCCTTTAATTCAAACATGGCACATTGGCCTGTTTTGATCCGGTTCCAAAGCCAGTCAAGCTCTTCTGCCGCTTTCTGGCCTAGCACAACTTCATTGTCATCAAGAAGCGTATCGGTCTCAACGCAAATAAAATCTGACGCAATAGAAAACGAAGTAATGATTGAGCTAACGGGAGAATACTCATGCGATGTATCAAGACTAGCGAGATGACAGATCTCCGCGAGTGGAACGTTGACTCCGCCAAGCTGTTCGGCGTAAGCACTCATGTCTGAAAGGTACAGACCGCTTGATGGTCTTGCTGAATTACTAAATGCATCAAGCATACCGGTTATATGAATGGCAATTACTTTCTCTGAGAATAGCGCAGTAAATAAAACAGCCGTCGCCTCATATAACGTTAACTTATCTAGCTCATCAAGAATGTCTTCGATGTTGGACAAATCAATATAGTGCAGGTTTGAGACTTTATATGTTGTCTCCTTCAACCTAGGAAATGTTGACTTAATCGCATTCACCCAATTGCGGTAATAATCCGTCTCAATGTAGTGCTTAACAAACTCGTTTCCCAAACAATTATCAATAAAGCTCTGGCCGAATTTGAGTGTCATACAATCAGGGAATCTGAATTCGCATTCGGGGTCGCTCAGTAATATGGGGAAAGGATCGACGGTAAGTCGAAAAATTGCACAGACCTTTACAGTAGTCGTGAAATAATCGGTTAAATCCTCTCGAATATGCTTCGCGCTTTCGGGAACCACCTCGTAAGGCTTGGTATAAAGGATTCGTGGCCTTGTTTGTGAATATACTTGTTCGCCCTCTTATTGAGCTTGCTGATTAGCTCATCAATTTCGGGCATTTGTTCAAGAAGGTCTCGATATTCAATATCTTTTGAACGCAGCATTTTGGACAGTTCGCTAAATGAGGGGAACCTGTCGAGCGAGACCCATTTCTCATATTTAGCCTTGCGCTCAGGTTCTTCTAGATTCGAAAACAATGTTCCGATAAGGATGACCTCTCCAGCTTGTCTAACTGAATAAAAAGCAGCATCGAAGTAACCTTGATGAATTAAATCTAGCGAGTTAGCTAAGAGCTGACAGGATTCAAGTAAAAACTGGTTGAAAGATGGCGTAGAAACTAAACCACTAACGGAATCCGCCAATTGTTCTACGTAGCCATAAAGACGACTGTATGCGAGCTCATCCTCCCTTGCTACGTACCGCAGTGGATGATGTCTCCAGCTGAACACCTGACTATTTATGTATTCGTCCTTAAAGTTCAACCTGAATCGGCTTCCGAGTCTTATTCCAGCACTGGGTTATATTCTAATTGGTAACGTTCTCAAACCCGCAGCAATGAAAGCTGACGGATCTTGCGCAACTTTAGAGCTTAAGAGTTTTTGCCCATAGGGCTAATGGCATTGAGGTTTGGTGCGGCATCGACCGTCTTAAGCACCCAATTTTAGCTCAGTGCCATATAGGACCTGCTAGTTGTATTTGGCGCTGAATTGCACCTCTCTTGTTTAGCTGGCATAGAGTCTTGTATGATGCAGCAAGAGTGCTTTCTTTTTCAAAGAGATCTTGCCGTTGATCGGGCTCATCTAACCTTTCAGAAGCTTGTTCAAGCGTCCATTGATATTCCCTTGCATTCTGGAGCATCTTATTAAATAGAACCTGATACTGATACATTGAAAACAAAAGGGATTGATAATCTTCTAGGAATTCGGCAATTGCCTCTCCACTCTTTCCCTTGAAGCAAAATCTCGCCTCCATGGCGAGCGACCTCATTTCGTCAAGTTTTAAATGCAATTTAAGTTGAAGGTCGGCATCTAACACCTTATTAATTGAGGCTGAGATTGATTGCAGGTACGTTGTGTTAGTCAGCCATACAAATAGTAGGTCGATAGCCATTTGCGGTTCGTCATCATGTTTCAAGTTCTCCGCGTTTTTTGCGTAAACGCTCATGAGTTTATCGACGGTTATCCAAATATTTAAACGTCGATTAAATAGAGACTGTTTATTACTGAGACAAGCTTGGTAACAAGAAATGAGCAACGCGATGATTGCCACAATCGCTGAGATGTACTCAGGTAGATTTGTTAGACCCATTGTCTCCTCCGCCCTTAAAAATTAAAAACGAAAATGCATCCACAGCCGCATTCTTTCATACATACAACCTAGAAACAGTTTAGTTTCTGTAAGCAGTTCCTTCGCCGTCAGCTTGGAGAATTTGCTCGCTTGGGCACTGATGAATATCGCGAAATGACACCGCCGATATGGTGCGTGGGCATTGGGGCCGACATTCGCTCCTGTGCCGCTTTGTTGCTACCGATCCGCGCAAAGACACAGCCATATGCTGGCCTTGCCTATGTCTACACAGACCGCGTTGTGAGTAATATTTTTCATGATGGCATCGGCATGGATTTATAACAATGCAGTGACTAACTATGACAATAGTTAGTCACTGCATTTTGCCATCCCTGATGACAAGCGCCTTGAGCTCGTGGCCGCAACGAATGCTATTGTAAATAGCGAGAATAACAAAGCACGGGGCGTATCGGCGCCAGCCGTTACACCCCGTGCTCAACTTTATACCTGTATTTAGATTGCGGAAGACCTGCGTAAGCCCCTCTCCCCTAGTCCCGCTTAAACAGATCCCTCGTGTAAACCTTGTCCGCCACGTCCGCGAGCTCGTCGCTCCAGCGGTTGGCCACGATAACGTCGCAGCCGGCCTTGAAGGCCTCCAGGTCGTGGGTCACCTCGGAGCCGAAGAACTCCGGCGCGTCCAGCGTGGGCTCGTATACAACCACGGGCACGCCCTTGGCCTTCACGCGCTTCATGACGCCCTGGATGGAACTCGCGCGGAAGTTGTCGGAGTTGGACTTCATAGTCAGGCGGTACACGCCCACGACCGGTTTCGGCTTGCCGGCGTACACGCGGTCCCACACCATCTGCAGCACCTCGTCTGCCACGAAGTCCTTGCGGGTGCGGTTGGCATCCACGATGGCCTCGATCAGGTTCTGGGGCACGTCCCTGTAGTTGGCCAGCAGCTGCTTGGTGTCCTTGGGCAGGCAGTAGCCGCCGTAGCCGAAGCTGGGGTTGTTGTAGTGGCTGCCGATGCGCGGCTCCAGGCACACGCCGTCGATGACGTCGCGGGTGTTGAGGCCGCGGGCCTCGCAGTAGGTGTCGAGCTCGTTGAAGTAGGCGACGCGCAGCGCCAGGTAGGTGTTGGCGAAGAGCTTCACGGCCTCGGCCTCGGTGGTGCCCAGCACGAGTTCCGGGATGCCCACGGTACCGTCGGCGTTCACGCGCTCGAGTTCCGCGGGGTCCGCCCCTTGGGCAAGCAGGCGTGCGAAGCGCTCGGCAGCCGCGACAGCGTCGACGTCATCCTTCGGCGCGCCCACCACGATGCGAGACGGATGCAGGTTGTCATAGAGCGCCTTGCTCTCGCGCAGGAACTCGGGGCTGAAGATAATCTTGTTGTCTCCCAGCCTCTCGCGCAGGCCCGCCGTGTAGCCGACGGGGATGGTCGACTTGATGACGATCCAAGCGTCCGGGTTCACCGAGCGCACTGCGGCGATGGCGGCCTCGACGGAGCTCGTGTCGAAGAAGTTCCTATCGCTGTCGTAGTTGGTGGGCGTGGCGATGACGGCGTAGTCGGCACCCGTGTAGGCCTCGGCCACGTCGACGGTGGCGTGCAGGTCAAGCTCGCGCTCCCCCGCCTTTGCTTCTGCCAGGAATCGCTCTATCTCGTCGTCCTGGATGGGCGACTCGTAGTTGTTGATCTTCGCGACCTTCTCAGGCACGATGTCCAGCGCGTGCACCTCGTTGTGCTGCGAGAGCAGGACAGCGAGGGACAGGCCGACGTAGCCGGTTCCGGCGACAGCGATCTTCATGGGAATCTTCTTTCTATCTGGGGTTTTCAAGGTGCCATACGTGATGGAACGATCAGAATGAGCTATCTCTTAATTAGAGCCGTGAGGTATTTCAGCTGGCCAGTGAGCGCATATCCAGTGATTAGCGCAATGCTGCTCACAAACAACTTTACGATGAGAGAGAGGAAAACATCTTCCATGGGTATAAAGGCGCCAACTCCCGCAACAGCAGCAATGCCCACGATGCCAACAGCAATCTCAGGCAAGAAATTTAGCAGGCAATAGTAAGGTCTGCCGAAGCCACGTTTCACTAGGAAATACGCTAGAGGAACCATATGAAGGCAGTATGCTGCAAAGATGCCGTAAGCCACTGTGAGGATGGAGCCGCCAGCCAGGCCAGCCAGCAGCCCGGAAATGGTGATCGCGGTGTTCACAAGACCAACCTTAAACATGTAATCGGTGCGTCCTATGCTTTGGAAAAACGCACCCGAAGGGTTGCCCATCATCTGGAAGTAGACCGACACAGCAAGCACGGCGAACACCGGCGCGGCTTGCTCCCATCCTGGCCCGTAGAAGACAGCAATGATTTCCGCCGAAGCGCAGCTGAATACCACCGCCACAGCAACACCCACTAGCGAGAGCAGCTTTTCGATACGCATCCAGCACTCGTAGATGCGGTCGACATCGTCTTGATGCTCTGCCATGAACGGCTGGATGACCGAGCCTATGACGCTGGAGAACGCTGTCATGGGATAGGTTGTCAATTTATAAGCCTTATCGTAAAAGCCCAAGGCCGCAGTTCCCAGTATACCGCCGACGAGCATGTTATCGAGGTTGCGTGAGAAGTAATTGACCAAGCTGAACCCAAACTGGTAAGCAGAATAGGAGAATATCTTCTTAAGCGTGCAAATGAAATGAGCGTTTATCTGCCTGATTGGTCGCGCTACAATGTTCCAGAAGAACACCACCGCCGCAGATAGCACAGTCTGAAGGACGAGCGCATAGCAGCCCGCACCCAAGGCGGAGGCCGCGATTGCGACCCCTCCAGAGACTACTGTAGCCGCCACAAGACGTACGCCAATGGCGGCGAATCGCAACTCCTTGAGCATAAGGCCATTTGGCACCATATTGAGCGTGGAGAACAGCAGCGCGGGGGCCGAGGCAAGGCACAAGGGCACAAGCCGGGCGTCTCCGTAGATTGCGGCGATGAATGGCGATGCGGCACAAAAGGCCAGAGAAAGCCCTGCAGCCAAAAGTGCCGAAAATGCAAATAGACCGCCATACTCACGTTCCGTAAGGTCGCGATACTGCACGATAGCAGTGCCCACACCCATATCAGAAAGCAAGCTGAATAGCCCAGTGAACACCGTGACAATAGCCATAAGCCCAAAATCACCCGGTGAGATCAGTCTTGCCAGCACGGCCGTTATCACGAGTTGAGCACCCATGCTGACATACTTAGACCCAAACTGCATAAGGGCAGCACTGCGCATGCCCGTATTTGATTTAGACACTTTCCATATTCCAAACTTTAGCGGCCTCAATGGCCTGGTATAACTATTCCTCTTGTGGATTACACGCGCCGGCACGCCGCCAACAACCGATCGCTCCGGGAAATTACGCGCGACTCCTTCACCCACTATGGCGTGCGAACCAACAGTGACGCCGGACAATATTTGTACGCAGCACCCGATCCAGGCGTCATTGCCCAACACTTTCTCAACCCAACGTTGCTTTGCGCATTTTTCGGTTTATCAAGTCTTTCATGGCGATGCATGTCCGTACGCATGAGAGAACCATAGGCAACATTCAGCCGCGCCCAATAACGTCTTTCGCGCATCCGAGGCAGCCAACATCCCACCGTTGACATACGCCCCTCCCGATGAATATATGTTCAGGATAACGAATCGCTACGTCGGCGTCCCTCAACCGAGAGAGCCGATCCCCTTCAGTTCCTGTATGTTAGTCTCAACTCATGCGTTAGCCTTGGATTGCGAAAGCCTATTCTGAACATTAGGAAGAAGTCGCACGATATCCCTCCTCGAAATACGATGGACTCAATCCATATCGGCACATGAGCTCGGCCATGATGGCATCGTTACGCCCTCCCGCCACATTCGCGTTGCAAAGAGCGTCCGAACGAGGACCCTCCAATTGATAGGGATGATTCTGTCTGTTCGGAGCATATGCCACCTCGATGCCGTTGGCGAGCTCGAAGAACTTGAGATAAAGGTCATCTGCAGACCAGGCTACTCCACGTATGGCCTCTATATCCAGTGATGCGAGGTCGAAAGCTGCGACAGGATACAACGTCCCGGCGCCGCCGGTTGCAAGCAACCGGCGGCTGGGGACTGAAAAAGCGTCCTTATGCTCCCAGCCCCATTTTTCATAAGGAAGTAAATCTCCCGCAGCATCAAACCCTATGAGATGGCAGCGCCTTGCCACAACGCAATAGGGAACAGCCTCGTGGGCCGTGAGAAGCGATTCGACCATATCTGCTGGATAGATGAGGTCATCGTCCGCCGTGATAATGAGCGAGTCCGGGAACTCTTGAAATGCGAAGAGATATTTCTTGTGCGGCCCCAAATCCTCGTAACCCATTCTGATTTCAAGACCATATTGTTCAAGGTCAAGCAAATCATCGGAAAGCGTGTCCCTTTGGATAGACTCATCAAGATAAAGCAGAACCTTTGAGGGTCTCACTGATTGCATGAGTAGGGAACGGATGGCCATATGGACCGCATTGAGACGCGCCCCATAGCTTGTAAGAGATATATATGTATTATTGCTGATAGGCGCGCTCGTGTAAGGGCGAAAATCAAATTTACTGACCTCACGCAGCCTGGAACGTCTCTCAATCTCGAACCTAACAAGCGAAGGGTGCCTAACATAGCGAGCGGCTTTTCTTAATAACATGCAATTCCTAACCACGATGAGCATTAAGTTTCTTAAGAGCCTGCTTCGCATTGTGACCAACAACGCGATATGCTTTATGTATAAAAGCAAAGGGAGCAAGCGCAAACGAGGATAACAGCTGGACTGCGCCCTCAGCACTCGCGTTCATTCCAACGAGCATCATGCCGACGCGATAGTGCATCGCATGCTCTACACGACGCCTTTGGTTGAGCGTAAACATCCCAGAATACTCCCGTATGAGCCGATCATAGTTCAGCTCCCCCGCCAAAGACTTGCCGCTCGTGCTTATCCTCACCGTCCCTAAGTCATCGTAGTAGACTGAGAGCACCTCGGGGACGCATCTAATCTGGAAGCCCGCTATCAAAAGCTTGAACATGAGAATGGAGTCCTGCTTCGCAGGTGTATCGCTGAAGCAACCGACGCTCCGTAACGCATCCTTGCGCGCCAGCCATTGGCTCGTCGCCGCAATACAGCCGCAGTAGGCCTGCTCGAAAACAGGCACCCCATTGCAGACTCGGCGGTAGTAAATCTCTGTGCCATCGGGCTGGACGCCCTTGCAGTGCGCATAGGTCAACGAGACATTAGAATCGGACATTGGTTCCATCTGCAGCTCTAGCTTGCGCGGTAGAAACTCATCATCATCGTCAAGAAAGGCAACAAAATCGGCCTTTGAGGCATCGATGCCAGTGTTACGCGCAAGCGATCCGCCTCCGTTTTTTTCGCGAACGACATAGTGCAATTCAACGCCCGGCCGAGTCTCGAATGCAAGAACACGAGCTTGAGTCTCAAGCTGTTGATTCGTGCCTTTACCATTGTCATCTACGACAACAATCTCGATATTGGGGTAAGTCTGGGCATTGACACTTTCCAATGCCCGAGTCAGCATGTCAGAACGTGAATATGTCGGGATCACGACACTGACTAATGGGGCGTTTGAATTCACTGAAGGCATCTCCATCTCATAAACCCTTCGGGCTGATGACGTCACTGACTGCGGAGTCGACAGAGTCATTTTTAGAGGTGCGTTCACCCAGCAGATTAAGCACTAAGCAAAATAAAGCCATAACGTGGTAGACATCCGGAATATTGGCCATGCCGTTAAAGGTCGAGAAGTAAGTAAGCATCAAAATTCCCAGGAACAGAATAGAATAGTTTCCCGTTGCAACAGAGGTCTTAATTGATGGCAGCAAGATAAGAAACGCTGCACCAACTGCAAATACAAGTCCAAATTTAAATGCGAGCGTCAAGAGGGAATACTCGGAAAACATAGATACCGTGCCTCTGTCGATAAATGAAGTGAAATGCGCGGTGTAACCCTCACCGTATCCGCAGAAAATACGTGGAGTTTCGTAAGAAAGGACAAGCTCAACTGAGCCGTTCCTTCCACTCGATAAATCTGACGCACCAAAACGATCAAGCACGACATCGAACGCGCCGACAAAATAAAGCACGCCAAGAAAAACGCTCAGGGCAATCGCGTTCTTTATCGCATCCTTACTAGTAGTGTTAAGCCAAATTACAGATAACAGGTAAATCACAATGGCGGTTTTACCGCCTGTGGAGAGGATGCCTAATGTCGCAACTACATACAAGAGCTTGATGTTGACCAACGACTCACCAACGATTCGCTCGTATGCAATATTTATATAGTAAAAAACGAGGTAAAACCCTGCTGTGCTGAGATAATGGCCCCATATGGAGACATGCCTCGATGAAATTTCCGGCGAAACCCATCCAGACATCTCTTTCATGGCCGCATTTGATATTGCCGCCATGAAAGCGGAACCCGTAAAGCAATCGAGCACAAGAATGCCAAAGACAAGAAATACGAACGCGTTTGATGTTCTAATTATTGCCTTGGCCAGAGCCCGACGCTGATCCTGCGACGAGCCAAATCTCAGCTGGCAGACTAATAGGGGCAAACAGTAAAGAAAGGAGAATTTCGCTACGTCCCGAAACGAAGAGCCAGCCGTTCGCTCGGTCACCAAAAAAAGGGAAAGCAGAACGAGCCAAAGCATCAAAGGCCCAATCCCGATTCGACATCCGCATTTAGCAGCTAGAAGAATCAAAGGAACATAGAATAATAGGTTAATATACGCAAACTCCGAGCTCAATCCCATTCGTAGATAAAAAGAAACAGCAAATACCGAAGCGACAAGTAAGAAAACAGAGAGGTTAACGACAGTAAAAAGACGCGTCTCAAGAACTTGACTTCTTAGGGAAATCGTTTTTCCCGTCATTCAACATCACCTCTAAGAGGAAACAAACAGGCGAAAGGCAAGGCGAGTAGAACAATCAGAGGATGGCAAGAACTGGATACAAGCGAACCTATACCACAGCCGGCATAACTACCGTACCGGAGATAATTAACAGCAGACCTCAGTTTCATCTTGATCGGAACGTGAGTCCCCAACGTGAAATCATCAATAAAAGAACGTCCTCTCGGATTTTTCAGCATAACCTCCTTCATATTGGTCGTAAGACCATCTTCCAGATAGTCGCCGTAATACGTCGGCGTATTGAACCATCTAATCTTGAGATCCAACTCCGATATCGACTGCCATAGATAGAATTCAGAAAGATATCTTTCGCCTTCGAAACGCGGAAAAGGAAAACGCTTGATTAGTTCAGTACGCACGATCTCTGCCCTGTCGCCCGGCATCTTGTATTTGAACCTGAAATCACACGACGTAGAGTCTATGTACTCCTCGGTAAACCGTTCAACAGTCTTCTTATCCATGTCGTTCAAAGACACGCCAGACTCCCCAAGAAGCAGTGAGCCGTCAGCGCGCGCACACACACCGGAAACGCCAGCAAAAGAATCGTCATCAGCGACTTGCGCGATATACCGCAAGTTCACCTCAATGGAATCATCCGGTAGCCAATCATCGGAATCGACGATAAAAAACCATTCTCCACGAGCAAGGTTCACTCCCCGATTAATCGCTACATGCTTGCCGGCATTTTCCTGTCTTTCGAAATGCATGGGGAATGTCGCATTTGCCTTAAGCTCTGCGAGCAGAGAAGTCGTCTCATCCGTGGATCCATCATCCACAACAACCCACTCAAAATCCTTGCAAGTCTGGCGTTGAAGCGAGTCGAACAGACGTGCTATCGAATATGCCCTGTTGTAGGTGGGAGTGAATACCGTAATCATCGGGAATCACCCTTATACAACGTTAACGAGAGAATACGAGCAATCTTGCGTGCAATGAAATCGCCCACGTAGGGGGCCCACTTGTTGATGAAGCCAATCCGAAACCGCTCACCGGCCGGCAACCAACTCGCGGTACTGACATGGGTGGAGTACGTGCGACTAGTACATTTAAACCCACCGAAGTCGAGCTTTGGACAGAAGTACTCACTCGGATAGACCCTAAAACCGTCATACTCCCATAGAGCGTCTACGCCCCACTGATAGCCATAGCGTTCAAGAACCTCACCGAAAATGTGATTAACGGTATGGGAATACAGGAACTCAATGGAATCCACGAAATCAAGATTTCGGTAAGATTCAAGGACCTCCCCGATTAAGTCAGAGTGAGCCTCAGCCGAGAGCACTAGGCCGGGGTTCACTGCATGCGACTCATAGTCACATGCAGTGAACCCCGATTCTTTGACAAGCGGGTCGATTGACTTCAGAAGCTCACTACCTATGTCCATATAGGTACCGCCGTTGTCGTAAACGACCTTGAAGCGCGCATAGTCGCTCACAAATGCCCATTTACCTGCCTTGTAAGCGTCCCGGGCATAAGGGCACTCATCAACGTCAAAGTTCGATTCATCCCATCGGACAATCTCATAATCCGGCATAAGCTCCTGCCAGCGCTCAACGTTTGCCTGAGCTTTTTGCGGTAGGGGCTTTCCTCCGAACCAGCAGTAATGTAGCACCTTAGGCGTCAACGGTTCCACCTCCAGCAAGCTCCTCATACACACCGACAAGTTCAGACACGACAGCGCCGAGGTCGTAATTCTCGCGCACCATGTCGGCACCCGCCTTCGCAACGCGGGTGCGCTCGTTCTTATCGCGGCATAGTGTCACAATCGCCTCCACTAGGGCATCTATATCATCGACGGGAACGAAAACGCCGGTCTTACCGTCCTCCACGATGTCGCGCACACCGCCCACGGGGGTTACAACGACCGCCAAGCCGTTCGCCATGGCCTCCAAGAGCCCCATGGGGAAGGCCTCGTTCTTGGACGGCAGACAGTAGATTGCGCACATGTCCAGCAGCGCCTGCTTCTCCCGCGAGCCGACCCATCCCAAGATCGAGCACGCGTCCTCGCAGCCCAGCTCGGCAACAAGCGCCTTCGCACCCTCCACGTCGCCGTCCGCACCGAAATATGCTCGAATACCAGGCACGATCTCCCGCGCCCTAGAAATCGCGCGTATGAGTACGGTGGCGTTCTTGTTGTCATCGAAGTGTCCCAGAAACAGCACCGTGTTCGGCTCCTTGTGATCGTTTACATCCTCGGGGACGTGGATACCGTTGGGAATCGTAACGACATTGTCCGAACCTGATATCTCGGAGGAGAAGTACTCCTTCCATGAGTCGGAAAGAGCGACCACTCTATCTACCGCCGAGAAAACCCTGCGGTAGTCCGACCTGGTCTTCTCGGGCGCATTCGCGTAGGTATCGCGAAAGAGGCCGTCGTGCACGTGCAGAATTGTCGGCACACCGGCATCGACACCTGCCATGGCGAAGAAACGCTCCCGGGCGAAGCTGTTGCCGCCGCCCATGTGGACGTGCAGCACGTCGAAGCCCCTCAAGTGTCGCTTAACCCACGCCAGGGCATAGCCACCCTGCGCGAGCTTCTTAAGTTTGCTCCCCTTGCCTGTGCACGGCAGAAAGGTAATGTCGCAGCGGTCCTCGATGCCAGCCTTATAGTAGTCGTTGACGACGGTCGCGATACCGCCTTGCTCGTTGCGTGCGGGCCCCACCATGAGGACCTTAGTGCGCCTCTGTATCATCGGCCACCACCCCGGTAGGCAATGGCAATCGTTGCGAAGCACGCCTCCCTGTCGAAGCCGGCGGCGCGCATCTTTTCCGCATACGAAGGGCGCTCTTCAATACGATACCTATCGATACCCTCGGCGATACGCCGCGCCCAGGCGGAAGGCGCCTCGTCGGTGGACGCGAACAAGATTCTGTCAGTGATGGACAACTCGCGAGGAAGCACGTCGGAGCCGTATATGGGAAGACCTTCAGCCTGCCCTTCAATGCCAACGAAGGGCAGGCCCTCAAAGAGGGAGGGCAATAGCAGTGCGTCGAAAGCCGAATAGTAGGCGTCGCTTTCCGAGGTCCTCGATACCTTTATGAGCGAGCTGCCCAGACCGAGTCTCTCGGCCTCAGCATCACGTTCGACCTCCATGTCGCCGCTGCCAACCATGCAGAAGCGAGTCTCGGGAACGAGCTTGCGCAGCTCGGAGAACACCTGAAGCTGGTAAAGCGGATTCTTCTGCAGGGCTATGCGGCCGATGCTACCAAGCAGGAACTCGTCGTCAGCCACGCCGAGCTCGCCGCGTATGTTTGCGCGCTTCTGCTCAGAGAAGGCGAACCTAACGAGATCAATACCATTAAAGTAGACGTTAAACGGTTGTTTGCCAAATAGATATTCGCCAGCGTTCGCCGAGCAGGCCCACAAATCGGTCGGCGCGTCTGAAAAGAGCAACGCGCAGGCTGTGCCCACGGCTCTCTTCAACGGGTTACCAGAAATCTCGGCCCCCGCGTTGTGCGAATGGATTATGCGACGGGGAACCCCCACTTTTTTTGCAATGTCAGCGAGGAAGAAGGCGCTGCCGTTGCTTGCGTGGATATGCACGACGTCGTAATGACCCCTCCGCATGACCGAAGCTATAGAGGAGCCTTGCGCGAACATATCCTGTACGCGTTCGGAACTCAGAACCGGCCCGATCTTGATGCAGGCAGCATCGGAGTCGACGCGGGTGGTGAGCGACATTATCGCGTAGTCGATTGAACCCGAGGTCTCAGACACCAGCTGCTCGAGAAAGTTCTCAACGCCACCGTCCGGGTACCAACGGTTCACTAGGAGAAGCACGCGTATCTTACCCACGGTATTCACCGTCCGCCAGTACGTCCGCGATCCGCTCGCTCGCATGCCCGTCACCATAGGGGTTCGAGGCGCGGCTCATAGCCTCGTACTCAGCCTGATCGGAGAGAAGGCAACTGAACTCACGGTAGATGACGTCCTCCTCGGTGCCGACGAGCTTCAGCGTGCCGGCGGCCACGCCCTCGGGGCGCTCAGTGGTGTCGCGCATCACGAGCACCGGCTTGCCTAGGCTAGGCGCCTCCTCCTGGATGCCGCCAGAGTCGGTGAGGATGAGGTGGCTCGCGGCCATGAAGTTGTGGAAGTCGAGAACCTCGAGCGGGTCGATGATGTGCAGACGTTCGAAACCGTCGAGCTCTTCGTGGGCCGCCTTGCGGACGAGCGGGTTCATGTGAATGGGGTAGATCGCCTTGGTGTCGGGATGCTCCTCCATCACGCGGCGGATGGCGCGGAACATGCGGTGCATGGGCTCGCCCAGGTTCTCGCGGCGGTGCGCCGTGATGAGGATGAGGCGGGAGCCCTCCGCCCACTCGAGCTCGGGATGGGAGTACCCCTCTCGCACGGTGGTGCGCAGGGCGTCGATTCCGGTGTTGCCGGTGACCCAGATTGAGGACTCGGGCTTGCCCTCGCCGAGCAGGTTCTGCTTGCTCGCCTCCGTGGGTGCGAAGTAGTACTCGCTCACGATGTCGACGGCCTGGCGGTTGAACTCCTCCGGCCAGGGGCTGTAGATGTCGTGCGTGCGCAGGCCGGCCTCGACATGGCCAATGGGAATTTGCAGGTAGAAGCACGCGAGGGCCGCCGCAAAGCTGGTCGTGGTGTCGCCGTGAACCAGAACCACGTCGGGTTTCTCGTCCTCGAGGACCGCCTTGAGCTTGAGCAGAACGTCGCACGTAACGTCAAACAGTGTCTGGCCCGGCTTCATGATCGCCAGGTCGTGGTCGGGCGTCACGTCGAAGACGCGCAGGACCTGGTCGAGCATCTCACGGTGCTGGCCGGTCACGGTGACGACGGTTTCGAACTCATCAGCGCGCGCCTTCAGCTCATTCACAAGCGGGCACATCTTGATCGCCTCCGGGCGGGTGCCGAAGACGAGCATTACTTTCTTCTTAGACATTGGCCTTGCTCCTCTTTGACTCCTTGCGGAGAAGCATGTAGAAACGGGTGTTACCGACTAGATAGCGCTTCACCAGGCGCTTAGGCTCCTGCATCATGCGGAAGAGCCACTCCAGGTTCGCGCGCTGCATCCACATCGGGGCTCGTGGGATGTTGCCGGAGACGACGTCGAACGAGCCGCCCACGCCCACGAATGCGCCCATTGCGCCCAGCTCGCGGAAACGCTCGATCAGGCGCTCCTTCTTGGGCGAGGTAATGCCTACGAAAACGATGTCGGGTCTAGTCTGCTCAACCTCGGCTATCACGGCGTCGAACTCGTCGTCGCCGTGATAGCCGTCACGGTAGCCAGCGAGGACAATGTTGGGATACCTCTCGGACAGTACCCCTGCGGTTTTTGCGACCACCTCGGCCTTGGCGCCCAGCAGGTAGACCCTGTGCCCCTCGCGCTCAGCCAGTCCGCACAGCTCCCACATGAGGTCGATTCCGGCCACGCGCCCGGGCAGGTCCACGCCCAGCTTCCTGGCGGCCATGACCATGGACGCGCCATCGGCATTCACGATTTCGCATCGGCGCACGCACGCGTCCATCTCGGGATCGTCGCGCATCTGCAGCAGCTTGTCGGCGTTCACGCCGATTAGGTGGGCGAAGCGTCCCTCCTTGATGAGAGCGTCGGTCGCCTCGACGGTCTGCTCCATCGTCCAGGGGTCGACGGGTGCGCCCAAGATTTCAATTCGCCCGGGAAGAACAGCCCTTGAACTGGCGTCTTCGTGTTTCTCTCTTGTCTCTTTAGCAAGCGCCATTTCCGCTGACAACCTCAATCAATGTGAGTAGGATTATTTTCAAATCGAAGAAAGCGCCTCTTTTGGCTATATATTCCAGATCGCGTCGGACCATCCCGTCGAATCCAGTCGAGTTACGCTCAGTGACTTGCCACCAGCCGGTGATGCCAGGCTTCACGGCAAGACGCTGCAGGTCGTATTCCGTGTACTCCGACACCTCGTTCGG
>NZ_JBBNPD010000021.1:0-24003 GCF_040097075.1 Collinsella sp. CLA-SR-H006
GTCGCAGCCCCGACCCGCGGCCACGAGCGGGGGCTCCTATCTTTTTAGTGCCCTCGGATTGGGTCATAGTGTCTGTCACGTCCAAAACATCGAGGTCGCGTGGCCTTCTTTGCGTGCGGAACTCGCGACAAGCTTAATGCCCGGTCCGCCGGGGCCACGCGCCATTTTGTAGATGGCGGCTCGCTTTTCGGAACTGGGCTGATATTTCTTGATGCGAGGTGTTCTCGACTGGTATGGGACGGAGGGATTCCGCGTCCGCCTTTTCGGCGGCCGCGCCCCGCTGCGTCGCTTCGCTCCTTGCGTGCTGCGCTGGAAAACGCTTCGCGTTTCCTCAGCTCCGCACCCTTGCGGGTTCGAATCCCTCCGCTTGCCCACAAGAAAGCGCTCCAGGTTCATAAGGGCCCGGAGCGCTGTGTTCTTAAGGGCTGGGACGGAGGGATTCGAACCCCCAACAGCCGGCACCAAAAACCGGAGTTCTACCGTTGAACTACGTCCCAATGTGTGGTGTTGCCCAAAAGCAACTCGTTTAGTTTACCTAATCTGCGAGGGCATCGCAAACGCCATCGAGCAGGCGTACGGCGAGTGTCTGCGCGTCGCTGGCCGTGAAGGTGCCGTTGTAGCGCGTCATGCCCGTGAGCTCAATGCGAATGCGTGCCGGCTTCTGCTGTGCGGCGACATTGGCAGTGCGGATGCGCTGGGCCAGGTTGTGGCACTCGGCGAGGGCAATCGTGGCGCGCGGTGCGGCGTCGGCGGGCAGCTCGTCGCTTGCGATCTCGAGCACCAGGTCAACGTCGGTTGGGACCTCGGAGTCGCAGAGCATCATGCCGCTGTTGTCGGTCGTTGCCGTGGCGATATTCCACATACGCGACGCAACACTGCGTGCGATGGGGTCCTCGCCGATAACGGCAATCTGAAAGCGCTCGAGCACGTTGGCGGCGCGAGCAAAACCGATGCGGGACTCGGCTTCGGTGACCGAGGGCTTGCCCTCCCACACATGGTGCAGGCGGTTGATGTAGGCGTAGGTGTCCTGGAAGGCCATGCCGTCGGCAAACAGGCCGACATTTTCCTGGAACTGCTGCAGGGCGGCCTCGGTATGCGGACCAAAGTAGCCGTCGTCTTCGCCACAGGCAAAGCCCAAAACGTTGAGAGCGCGCTGCAGGGCCTGCACATCGGCGCCATGGAAATTGGGCATGCGCAGATAGAGGGTGCGGTCGCCCAGCTTATACGAAGCGTCTACAAGGGCGCTCCAACAGGGGATATCGACGGCATGACCGGCAGCAAGGCCGCTGTCGAGCCTGAAGGTGCTGACGGCCTGCTCAGTGGTGGCTCCAAAGTACTTGTCGGTGACTTCGGCGGCATCAATCGTGTAGCCGAGCTGCAGGAGACGAGACTGCACGTCCTCGACGGCTGCTCCTTGCATGCCCGTTGTAATAGGTTCCATGAACGAACCCCTTTCGGCGTACCATTCGTACTATTTGAGCGTCTGTCGGATAGACAACGCAAAGGGATGCATAAACATGCACTCAACAGTGTAGCAAGTTGTGCCTAAATACGCTGCTGACAGGTTTTATAACCCCCGTTAGTTAAGGCGCTCCACAAAGAAATCTGCCATGGAGAGGAACAGCTCGCGTGCGTGCGGATCAAGCTCAACGTTCTCGATGGCCGCTTTGGCCTTAGCGGTCAGGTCGAGCGCGTAAGTGTGGGCGTAATCGATGGAGCCGGTTTCCTGAAAGATCTCCACGGCGCGTGCGAGCTGCGCGGGATCATCGGTACCCGAGGAAAGAATCGCCTCGACCTCGTCGTGGTGGCGCTCATCAGAGAGGGCGTGTACGGCGACAAGCGTGCGCTTGCCCTCGGTGATGTCGGTGCGGAAGTCCTTGTTGGCGGCTTCCTTAGCGCCGACAAGGTTGAGCAGGTCGTCCTGAATCTGAAAGGCAAGGCCCGTGTGCAGGCCAAAGGCGCGCAGCGCTTCGATTTGCTCATCGCTGCCGCCGCCGATAATGGCTCCGGCGGCAAGCGGCGTGGCTCCGCTGTAAAACGCGGTCTTGTGCGTCGCCATGTCCAGGTAGTCATCAACCGAGATATCAAAGCGCCCGTCACGGACCCAACCCAGGTCGAGCGCTTGACCCTCGATGGTGCGGACGATCATCTCGGTTAGCTCGTGGAGCACGCGCAGCTTCACGTCGGACTCCAGCGTGGGGTCGTCGAGAACGGTCTTGGTGACCATGGTGAGCGCCAGGTCGCCACAATTGATGGCAAGCCCCGTGCCCTCGGTAAGGTGCATGCAGGGCTTGCCTCGACGAAGCTGTCCGTTGTCGGCGATGTCGTCGTGGATCAGCGCGCCCGACTGGAAATGTTCGATGGCTGCCGCAGCGCTGCGGGCACTCTCAAAGCTACCGCCCACTGCGGTTGCGGCGAGCATGCAGATAAGCGGGCGGTGGCGCTTGCCGGCGTTGGCCGTAAAAGCCGAGAGCGGCGCGTACAGGTAGCGCTCGATATCGGCAGAGGTCGCCTGTCCGTCAAAGAACGTGGCCAGATAGTCGTTAATCTGGTCAAAGTGCTGGGCTAAAAAGCTGGTAAACGGACTGGACACGGGTTCTCGCATTCTTTCTGAGGTTGCATTGGTGCAATATGCAGACAACATATTGCCACATCAGGGCGTTTGGCGCGGCAGTTTTGGCGATTTAGGACAACGGGCGTGCGTTTGATGGAGCGCGCCTAAATCAGCCTAAAATGCTCGAGCGCCGCAACGACACCGTCGTGATCGACGGTGTCGGTCACGTAATCGGCCTTATCCTTGAGATAGTCCGGTGCGTTGCCCATCGCAATGCCGACATCGACGGCGTTCATCAGCGAGACGTCATTGTTGGCGTCGCCAATGCCGTATACGGTTCCGTGGTGGGGGTCGAGGGCGTCGAGTACAGACTGGATGCCCCCGCGCTTCGTGCATTCGCGGGGCGAGATTTCGGTTACCTCGAGTTCGAGCTCATTAAAGCACAGCAGCGGCTCAAGTGCCTTATCTTGAGCGATGTGGTTGGCGAGCGATGTAGACATCAAGATCTTGTAGACACTGTAATGTTGCAGCTGCGTGACTGCGTCGCCCAGGGTGCGCGCGTATCCGGGAGCATCGGGCGCATCGGCACTCATGCGCACGACGCCGTTGAGGCCCTCAAAGCGGATGACCTCGCCCGATTGCTCAAGGTAGGGGGCAAGACGCTGCAGCATACTGGGCGTCATCGACAGATCGCGAATTGCGTGTCCGTTGATCTCGGCGTAACCGCCCGCAAGACAGACGATGCCGGTCCAAGGCAGCTCAAGAAGTTTGGGGTGGATGCAGCTCAGGGTGCGTCCCGTGCAGATAAAGGCCATGTTGCCGTTGGCGACAAACTCGCGGATTGCCTGCGAAACCGCCTCGTTGGGATAGGGGGAGAGGTCCCGCTCGTCTTCGGGAAGGTCTTGGGCGAGCCTGGGGTCTTGCCAGGCGAGCGTTCCGTCGATATCGAAGAAGCAAATAGAGCCGCGCTTATGGGCTGCGCTGGCGGCAGGGGAGGCCGAGGTGGTGGGTACAAATTCCGGCTCGAGGCCCATGATCTGGTCAAAATGCTCTTTAACGCGGGGAACGGAGATGCCGATGACCACCTGGGCGGTCTTGCCCGTAATGATGAGGCCCTTGGCGCCCACCGCGACAAACGACGCGTTATCTGCAACGATGGAAGGGTCTGCGACCTCGACGCGCAGGCGCGTGGCGCAGTTGGTTGCGCCCACGATATTGCCAACGCCACCTAAAAGCTGAATTACCCGCTCAGCGAGGACGTGATCTTGATCGGATCGACTATCGACCTCGTCATTGGGGGATTGCTCTTTGGCAAAGTCGCTTCCCGTTAAACAATCGATTGCCGCGCGATTGGCAACATGATCCTCGCGGCCCGGTGTCTTAAGGTCATAGACCAAGATGAGTGCTCGAAAACTAACAAAAAAGATGAGGCTAAAGGCAAGGCCGATACCGAGCGCCAAAAGATAGGCACCGGCATGCGTGCGCATGAGCGGAATAAAGTTGAAGGCTGCCATCTCCATCAGGCCGCCCGAGAAGATGCCGACGATGCCAAAGAGATTCATGGTTGTGGCAAGGCAAGACGATAAGACGGCGTAGAGCAAAAAGAGCCCGGGGTGGGTGAACATAAAGAGAAACTCGAGTGGCTCGGTAACGCCGCAAACCACCGAGGCGATGATGGCGGGAGCAAGGATGACCCTGAGGCCGGCGCGGCGCTCGGGTTTTGCGGTGGAGTAGAACGCAGCTGCGATGGCAGGAAGGCCAAAGAGCTTGACCCAGCCGGTGGCGGTAAAACCGGCCCACGGCGCAAGTTCATTAAGGGGGCGCGTGCTATGGGAGAGGATGGGGAGCAAACTGCTCCACGTGGCGTAGATGCCGTCGTTAATGACCAGGTTGTCGTAGTAGATCGGCATGTAGAGCAGGTGGTGCAGGCCAAAGGGCTCGAGTGCTCGTTCTAAAAAGACAAAGATGCCCACGCCAAAGGGACCGATGCCTGCAAGCGCGTGACGCAGCGTATCAGTTACATCGTATACGTAGGGCACGATGGCGGCCGAGATAGCGGCAAGGGCAAACACGGCAAAAAAGCTGATGAGGTAGACCAGCGAGGAGCCCGAGAAGGTGCCGAGCCAATCGGGAATTTTGGCATCGTAGAAGCGGTCATGGATGGCGACGACGGTTGCCGATACCGCCAGCGGGCCGATAATGCCGGTGTCGAGCGTCTTGATGCCGTCGATGACGGTGATACCGCTGGCGGAGGTCAAAGATGACGGGTACTCAAGTCCAAGGTTGTCTCCGCTCAGCTTAATGATCTCGCTCAAAAAGAAGCAGTAGGCAAAATAGGCGACGAGAGCCTCGAGGCAGCAACGAGCCGGTTGTTTTTGGGCAAGACCGATGGGCAGCGCTACGGCAAAAAGGAGCGGGAGGCGTTTAAAGACCGTCCACGAGCCGCGCTGGATGATAGCCCAGAAAACGTACCAAGGGGTTCCGTATACGGCGAGATCGCCGACGATGTCCGCAGTCGTTGCGAGAGCGGAGACGCCGACCATGAGGCCTGATATAGAAAACAGCATGGCGGGCGCGAACATTGCCCCGCCAAAGCGTTGGATTTTTTGCAGCATGTTCTGCCTTCCGAATATCGAGGCGCGTTGCGCGTGGGGAAACGTTTAAACAATGGATTCATTGTAGAGGACCAGACGAGTGTCGTACCGGCAGTTTTGAGCGAAACCGATTTGGGCATGACAGAAACCGTCAACGGCTAAATCCTGTCGCTTCACCGATATTCGGTTTAAACAACTTTAAGAAATGCTATCGTGCCTAGCCGGAAATGAATAATGTAGAGGTGAAACAATGCCAAAAGCGATATACGAAGGAATCTACCGAGAAATACGCTCGCGCATCATTAACGGGACCTATGCGTTTCAGGAGATGCTGCCAACCGAAGCCGAGCTGACCGCGGAGTTCGGATGCACGCGCAATACCGTCCGTCGCGCCTTGGGTATGCTGGCCGACGGGATGTTTGTGCAGCCCATACACGGCAAGGGCGTGCGCGTTATTTGGCTTAAGGGCGAAACCGACATGTTGGGCGCACTCGAAGAGGTTGAGTCGTTTGGCGAGTTCGCAAAACGCAACAATGCCGTCGCATCGACCGAGGTCAAGTCTTTTGAACATTTGATTTGCACTGAGCAACTCTCTCGTCGCCTGGGCTTTAAGGTGGGCGAGGAGCTGATTCGCGTGGTGCGTGTCCGAAGCCTTAACGGCAATGCGCGCCAAGTAGACCATGGTTACTTTTTGGAGTCGATCGCCAAGGGTCTGACGCCCGAGATCGCCGCAAAGTCAATTTACGACTATCTGGAGCACAAACGCGGCGTCAAGGTGATGGCGAGCCGTCGTACGGTGAGTGTCGAGCTCGCCAACGATGAGGACTGCAGCTATCTTGACCTTGGCAAATACAACTGTGTCGCCGTCATGGAGAGCCAGTCGTACACCTCGGACGGCATCTTGTTTGAGGTCACGCATGCCCGCACGCATCCCGAGATCTTCCACTACCGCGTCAATTCCAAGCGATAGCCGGCTAGCTCGCAGCCTGACGAGACTCATGGCCTCAAAGAGAAAACGCCCGGTCAAACCGACGGTACATCGGCTTGACCGGGCGTTTTCTCTGCATTAGATAACAAATAATTGTTTATACAAAACTTGTCAAGTATCAAGATGAAATTACCGTTCACCGAAGTTTTTCTACCGCTCTAGTAATACTTGTTCAAACAACTAGCCAAATAGCGTATCGTACAAATCAGCAAAAGGGGCAAAGTCCCCGAGCCAATCTCCGAAGGCGGCGGCAAAGGGTGCCGCCACGGTGTGAAAGGGTGGATTGTAATGAAGAACGAAATGAGCAGAAGGCAGTTCCTGGGCTTTGCTGGTTCCGCGGCTGCGGTTCTTGGTCTGGGTCTCGTAGGTTGCGGCGGTTCTGCCGGCTCCGGCTCCTCTGCTTCTGGTGACGCTGCCGAGGTCTACTTCCTCCAATTCAAGCCCGAGGTCGACAAGGAGTGGAAGGAGATCGCCAAGGCCTATAAGAAGGAGAAGGGCGTCGAGGTCAAGATCGTGACCGCCGCCTCCAACACCTACGAGGAGAAGCTCAAGTCCGAGATGTCCAAGAGCTCCGCTCCGACCCTGTTCCAGGTCAACGGCCCCACCGGTCTTAAGAACTGGAAGGATTACTGCGCCGACCTGTCCGATACCAAGCTCCGCGGTGAGCTCATTGACGACTCCCTGGCTCTGCAGTCCGATGGCAAGGATCTGGGTATCGACTGGGTCCAGGAGAGCTACGGCATCATCTACAACAAGCAGCTGCTCGAGAAGGCTGGCTACAAGGCCGAGGACATCAACTCCTTCGACAAGCTGAAGGCTTGTGCCGACGACATCCAGGCCCGCAAGGACGAGCTTGGTGTTGAGGGTGCCTTTACTTCCGCCGGCATGGATGACTCCTCCAGCTGGCGCTACACCACCCACCTCGCCAACCTCCCGCTCTACTACGAGTTCGAGAAGGAGCACAACCAGGAGGACGACGAGATCAAGGGCGAGTATCTCGACAACTTCAAGCAGATTTTCGACCTGTACATCACCGACTCCACCTGCGATCCTTCGCAGCTTGCCTCCAAGACCGGCGACGACGCCACCAACGAGTTTGCAACCGGCAAGGCCGTCTTCTATCAGAACGGCTCTTGGGCATACGCTGACCTCACCAAGGCCGGTATGACCGACGACCAGCTCGGCATGCTGCCGATCTACATCGGCGTTGACGGCGAGGAGAACCAGGGCCTGTGCTCCGGCGGCGAGAACTACTGGTGCGTGAGCTCCCAGGCTTCCGAGGATGCTCAGAAGGCCACCGAGGACTTCATGTACTGGTGCGTCACCGCTGACACCCCGACCAGCATCATCGCCGACAAGATGGGTCTGACCGCTCCGTTCAAGAGCGCCAAGGAGACCACCAACGTCTTCTCGCAGCAGGCCGTTGCTATGGCTAAGGACGGCAAGAAGACCGTCGCTTGGGACTTCGTCTACATCCCCTCTGAGGAGTGGAAGAAGAACCTCAAGCAGGCTCTGATTGCCTATGCTGCCGACAACACCAAGTGGGACGGCGTCAAGAACGCCTTCGTTGATGGCTGGAAGACCGAGAAGGCTGCTTCCGAGTAAGTAGTTGCTGCCCAAGCTATCTGATTAGCGACAGGGGGCGGGCAGACGTAGGTTTGCCCGCCCCCTGCATATTGAAAGGACCCTATTATGGGCAAAGCACTCAAGCGCTGGTGGCCGCTCTTTATGCTGCCCACGTGCCTGGCGTTTATGATCGGGTTCGTGATCCCCTTTATCCAGGGCTTCTATCTCTCGTTCTGCCAGTTTATTACCATCAACAATGCGCACTTTGTCGGTATCGAGAACTACGTGCGCGCACTGTCCGATCCACAGTTCTCCACGTCGTTCTTCTTTACGGTGGCGTTTGCCTTCCTGTCGACGGTGCTCATCAACGTGATCGCCCTCGCCATTGCGCAGGCGCTCACCCGCAAAGCGCTCAAGGGCACCAACATCTTCCGTACGATCTTCTTTATGCCTAACCTGATCGGTGGCATCGTGCTGGGCTACATTTGGCAGATTCTGATCAACTGCCTGCTTTCCAACGTGGGCGCCCAGCTCATCGCACTTAACTCTGCTGCTGGCTTCTGGGGCCTTATCATCCTGACCCTGTGGCAGCAGGTCGGCTACATGATGATCATCTACATCGCTGGTCTGCAGTCCATTCCGTCCGACTACATCGAGGCCGCCAAGGTCGACGGTGCCACGGCATGGCAGACGTTTTGGAAGGTTAAGATCCCTAACCTGATGCCGACCATCACCATCTGCCTGTTCCTGTCCATCACCAACGGCTTTAAGCTGTTCGACCAGAACCTCGCCCTTACCGGCGGCGCCCCCGCGCACTCCACCGAGATGCTCGCCCTGAACATCTACAACACGTTCTATTCGCGTGCCGGTATCGCATGGCAGGGCATCGGTCAGGCCAAGGCGGTTATCTTCTGCATCCTGGTCGTAGCCATCTCCATGATTCAGCTTAAGGCCACGAGGTCCAAGGAGGTGCAGCAGTAATGAAACGCGATAAGGTTATCAACCGCGCGCTCTCGATCTTCTTTACGATTCTGTCGCTCGCGTGGATCTACCCCGTGTTCATGATTGCGCTTAATTCTTTTAAGAAAGCGACCGCAATCAGCACCACCACGGCATTCGATCTGCTCACGCCCGAGACGTTCAACGGCCTCGCAAACTACATGCACGCCCTTAACGAGCAGGGCTTTGCCTCGGCATTTATGTACTCGCTCATCATCACGGTCACGTCGGTCCTGCTGATCTTGGTGTGCTGCTCCATGTGCGCTTGGTACGTGGTTCGTGTCAACAACAAGATCTCGAACTTCTTCTATTACCTGTTCGTGTTCTCGATGGTCGTGCCGTTCCAGATGCTCATGTTCACGCTGTCCAATTTGGCGGACCGCATCGGCTTCAACACGCCGTTCAACATCTGCTTTATCTACCTCGGCTTTGGCGCGGGCCTGGCGGTCTTTATGTTCGCCGGTTTTGTAAAGAACATCCCGCTCGAGATCGAGGAGGCGGCCATGATTGATGGCTGCAACCCGGTCCAGGTGTTCTTTAAGATCGTCCTTCCCATCATGAAGCCCACCTATCTTTCGGTCGGCATTCTCGAGACCATGTGGGTCTGGAACGACTATCTGCTGCCCTACCTTACGCTCGACTCCACCAAGTACAAGACCATTCCTATCTTGATCCAGTACTTCCGCGGCGGCTACGGCCACGTCGAGCTCGGCCCCATGATGGCCTGCATCATGATGGTCGTTATCCCCATCGTTATCATGTACATCCTCTGTCAGAAGTACATCATCGACGGCGTGGTGGCAGGTGCCGTCAAGGGCTGATGCCGTAACTGTTTTGCAAGTTTCTGCGGCGCCCCTCAGCGTGGCGCCGCATATCGAAAGGTAAAGACATGGCCGAGATCGTTCTCAAACATGTTCAGAAGGTGTATCCCAACAACGAGTCAAAAAAGAAGGGCTTCTTTGGCAAAAAGAAGAAGACCGAGGAGAAGAAGCACAACCTCAAGGTTACCGAGGACGGTGTGCTCGCTGTAGAGGACTTCAACCTCACCGTTCACGACCAGGAGTTCGTCGTCCTCGTTGGCCCCTCTGGCTGCGGTAAGTCCACGACGATGCGCATGGTCGCCGGCCTGGAGGACATTACCTCGGGTGAGGTGCTCATCGACGGCAAGCGTGTCAACGACGTGGCGCCCAAGGACCGCGACATCGCCATGGTGTTCCAGAGCTACGCTCTGTACCCCAATATGACGGTGTACGAGAACATGGCATTTACGCTCGAGCTCAAGAAGGTTCCCAAGGACGAGATCGACCGCAAGGTTCGCTCTGCTGCCGAGATTCTGGGCATTACCGAGTACCTCGACCGTAAGCCCAAGGCGCTCTCCGGCGGCCAGCGCCAGCGTGTCGCTATCGGCCGCGCCATCGTGCGTGACCCCAAGGTCTTCCTGATGGACGAGCCGCTGTCCAACCTGGACGCCAAGCTTCGTAACCAAATGCGTGCCGAGCTCATTAAGCTGCGCCACGAGATCAAGGGCACGTTCATTTATGTTACTCACGACCAGACCGAGGCTATGACCCTCGGTGACCGTATCGTGGTCATGAAGGACGGCGTTGTCCAGCAGATCGCCACGCCGCAGGAGGTCTTCAACCATCCCGCGAACATCTTCGTCGCCGGCTTCATCGGCGTGCCGCAGATGAACTTCTTCGATGCCCAGCTGGTGCGCTCGGGCAACGGCTTTACCGTCAAGACCGAGGATATGAACGTGGCGCTCGCCCCCGAGACTTGCGCTCAGCTTGCCCTCAACTGGGACGGCGGCGACGTGAAGGAGATTACGGCCGGCGTGCGTCCCGAGCAGATCCTGCTTGCCGACAAGGGCGAGGAGGGCGCGCTCCAGGGTACCGTCGAGGTGACCGAGCTCATGGGCTCGACCGAGCATGTCCACGTGACCGCTCCCGACGGCCAGTTTGTCCTGATTATCCCCGTCGTCGACCTCGAGGCCAAGGGCGCGCTCAAGGCTGGCGACACCATCTGGTTCAAGTTCGAGAAGAACGCGACCCACCTCTTCGATAAGGTCTCTGGCAAGAACCTTATCTAGGCCCGGTGCATCCAGGCCCTCCCTTTGGGCGACTGCGGTATTGCCATCCTTTTGCCGCGGTCACATATAAGGCTCCCCTCCCGTCCACTGGGCGAGAGGGGAGCCTTTCTTTGTATCGGGGTTGTCTGTAGGTTTGTTTGTCTCGAACTGTAACAGGTAGAGGGCCAAATTGAGCCTAGATGTTACAGATTAAGACAGCGTCGAGTTGCCTGTCCTTCCGTCTTGATCTGTAACAGGTAGACTCAATTTTGTCGGCTAGATGTTACAGGTCGAGATTTTTGGTCGAGGCAGGCCACGGACAACACAGGGGCACAAAAAACGGAGCCGTGTTGCCACGACTCCGTTTCTCAAGAGGATGGGTAAGGGAAGCGAAATTAGTTCAGGTGCCAGATCTCGTCGTTGTACTGGGAGATGGTGCGGTCGGACGAGAAGGCGCCGGCGTTGGCGATATTGATGAGCGCCTTGCGCATCCAGGCGTCCTGGTCCTCGTAGTCGGCCAACACGCGCTCCTTGGTCTGGATGTACTCCTCGATGTCGAGCAGGGCCATAAACCAGTCCTTGCCCTTAATGTCGTCGTGCAGGCGCTGCAGGCGCTCGGCGTTGCCGGTCGCCATAAAGGCGGGGTTGGTGATGAAGTCCACCAGCAGTTTAATGCCGGGCTTGCGGTAAAGTGCACCGGCGCTGTAGGTGCCGTCGGCATAGAGCTGCTCGACCTGCTTGGACGAGGCACCAAAGGTATAGATATTCTCGTCGCCCACGAGCTCGGCAATCTCCACGTTGGCACCGTCGAGCGTGCACAGGGTTAGGGCGCCGTTGAGCATGAACTTCATGTTGGAGGTGCCGCTCGCCTCCTTGGAGGCCAGGCTGATCTGCTCGGAGATGTCAGCGGCGGGGATCACGCGCTCGGCGGCGGTGACGTTGTAGTTCTCGATCATGACAACCTGCAGGTAGGGAGCCACGTCGGGGTCGTTTGCAATCCACTGCGACAGCGTCAGGATCAGATGGATGATGTCCTGCGCGATAGTGTAGGCAGGCGCCGCTTTGCCGCCAAAGATGATGGTGACGGGGTGCTTAGGTCTGTTGCCGTTCTTGATATCGAGGTACTTCCAGATGATGTAGAGCGCGAGCATCTGCTGGCGCTTGTACTCGTGGATGCGCTTGACCTGGACGTCGATGATGGCGTTGGAGGGAATGGTCACGCCCTGCTCGAGCGCCATGAACTGGCGCATGATGACCTTGGCCTCGACCTTGGTGGCGGCCAGGCGCTCAAGAACGTCCTTGTCGTCGGCGAACTTGGCGAGTTTGCTCAGATCGCCGGTGCTGCGCCAGTCGGTGCCAATCACATCGTCGAGCAGGCTGGCGAGCGCGGGATTGGCCCCATGGATCCAGCGGCGGAAGGTGATGCCGTTGGTCTTGTTGGAGAACTTCTTGGGATAGATCTCGTAAAACGGATGAAGCTCGGTGTCCTCCAGGATCTTGGTGTGGAGGGCGGCTACGCCGTTGATGGAGAAGCCAAAGTGGATGTCCATGTGGGCCATGTGGACGGTGTCGTGCTCGTCGATGATGGCGACGCGCGGGTCATCGTGCTCGGCCTTCGCGATCTCATCGAGCTTGACGATAATGTCGGCGATGGCAGGGGAGACCTTCCGCAGGCTGGCGAGCGGCCACTTCTCGAGCGCCTCGGCAAGAATCGTGTGGTTAGTGTAGGCGACCATGGAGCGTACGATGGTCACGGCCTCGTCAAACTCGATGCCATGCTCGGTGGTGAGCAAGCGAATGAGCTCGGGGATGACCGTGGTGGGGTGCGTGTCGTTGATCTGGACAACGGCGTAATCGGCCAGATCGTGCAGGTTGCTGCCGCGCTCGATGGCCTCGTCGATTAGGAGCTGGGCGGCGTTGCTCACCATGAAGTACTCCTGGTAGATGCGAAGCAGGCGGCCCTGCTCGTCGGAATCGTCGGGGTAGAGGAACAAGGTGAGGTTCTTGGCGATCTCGGTCTTATCGAAGTCGATGGAGCTGCCGGGGACCAGGCCGTCGTCGACGCTCGCCAGGTCGAAAAGGCGCAGGCGGTTCTTGGCGGGCTGGCCGTAACCGGGCACATCGATGTTGACGAGCTTGGAGGTAACGGCAAAATCGCCGAACTCGACGGTGTAGGAGCGGTCATCGTCGACTAGGATGTCCTGCTCGCCGAGCCACTCATCGGGGACGGCCTTTTGCTGGTTGTCGACAAAGCGCTGACGGAACAGACCGTAGTGATAGTTGAGGCCCACGCCATCGCCGGTCAAGCCCAGCGTGGCGATGGAATCCAGGAAGCACGCGGCCAGGCGACCCAGGCCACCGTTGCCGAGCGACGGCTCGACCTCGAATTCCTCGATCTTGTTGAGGTCGTGGCCTGCGGCGGTGAGCTGGTCCTTAACCTCGTCGTAGATGCCGAGGTCGATCATGTTGTTGATGAGCAGCTTGCCGATCAAAAATTCGGCGGAAATGTAATAGAGCTTTTTCTTGCCGTTGTTGAGCGGGCAGGCAGCGGAGCGCTCCTGCACGAGTTTGACCAGCAGCTTGTAAATGCGACGGTCGTCGAGCTGCTCGAGCGAGGTGCCAAAAGACTGCTCGGCGAGTTCCATGAGGTTAATTTGGGGCATGTTTTCTCCTGTGATGGGTTGTTTCATGTCTGCAATTCATAAGAAGCCCGCGCGAGGGGATTGGGGTGGCCTCGCGCGGGAAAAGCAAGCGCGTCCGCACGGTGAGGAGGGGTCGGGCGCGGTGGCTTCTATTGAGGAAGCTCGATTTCGGCTTCCGACGGGATGCGGAAGTAGGTCTCGGTCCAGTCGGTGAGTTTGTGCTCGAGCTCGCGGGTGATGGCGCCGTCGAGCATGCGCCAGGTCCAGTTGCCGCCCAGCGTGGCAGGGGTGTTGATGCGCGCCTCGTTGCCCAAGTTGAGCAGGTCCTGCATGGTGTAGATGCACGTGTCGCTCACGCTGGCGGCGATGGTGCGGTTGAGTGCGTCTGCCATGGGTTCGCCGGCCTGCTGATGGGTGTACAGGGCTGCCTGCTCGCGCTGACGCGGGGTGGCCGTTCCCTCAAACCAACCGCGCGCTGTCTCGTTGTCGTGGGTGCCCACATAGGCGACGGTGTTGGCGATGTAGTTATGCGGCAGGTAGTACGAGTTGGTGCCCTCAAAGGCAAACTGCAGGATCTTCATGCCGGGGAAGCCCGAGTTGTCGCGCATGTCGATGACGCCGGGGGTGAGGAAGCCCAGGTCCTCGGCGATGATGGGCAGCGTGCCGAGCTTTTCCTCGAGCGTCTTGAAGAACTTGAGGCCGGGACCCTGCGTCCACGAACCGTAGGACGAATCGGGCGAGGAGAACGGCACCTCCCAATAGGCCTCGAAGCCGCGGAAGTGATCCAGGCGGATGACGTCGTACATGTCGAGGGCGGCGCGAATGCGGCCCTCCCACCAGGAGAAACCGTCGGACTCCATGGCGTCCCAGTCGTAGATGGGGTTGCCCCAGTACTGGCCGGTGGCCGAGAACTGGTCGGGCGGCGTGCCGGCGACGCTCACGGGATTGCCGGCGGCGTCGATCTTAAAGAGCTCAGGCGTCGCCCACATCTCGACGGAGTCACGCGAGACATAGATGGGCAGGTCGCCGATGATGAGAATGTCGCGCTCGTTGGCATAGGCCTTTAGGCGGCTCCACTGGCGATCGAAGAAGTACTGTGTCATCTGGTGGTAGAGCATACGCGCCGGATGGTCGGCGCAGACCTTGGCGGAAGCCTCGCCGCGGGTGCGGAGCTCCGCGGGCCACTCCCAAAATGCCTTGAGACCGCACTCCTCTTTGACGGTCATGAACTCACAGTAGGGGATGAGCCAGTCCTCGTTGGCCTGGATAAAGTCATCGAAATCGGTCGGCTTGTCGGCGGCAAAGCGCTCGGCGGCGCGGTCGAGAATCTGACGGCGGCCGCCAAAGATAGCACCGTAGTCGACATTGCTGGGGTCGGATCCCAGATAGACGCCATCGATATCGCGCTGCTCCAGATACCCTGCCTCGATAAGCTCGGCAAAGTCGATAAAGTTGGGGTTGCCTGCGCGGGCCGAGAACGACTGATAGGGCGAATCGCCATAGCTGGTCGTCGTAAGGGGCAGAATCTGCCAGTAATGTTGTTTGCACGAGGCGAGAAAATCGACGAAGTCGTAGGCATTCCAGCCAAAGCCGCCGATTCCGTATGGTCCGGGCAGAGATGAGACGGGCATGAGGACGCCGCTTGCACGCTCCATGAATGCGCTCACCAACCTTCTTGTTGTGGGGTCGGCCTGCCGATGGGTGTGCAGTCCGCCTCCGATGTTCTGATTCGATACGCCTATTGTAAAACATGTTGTTTAAACATGTACAGGCAAGATAAAAAAGTTGGTCGATTTTCGGCGAATGGTTACATGCCATGAAAAAGCCCCGACCTCACAACGTGAGATCGGGGCAAGAGCGGTATGTAGGTTTTTGCTACTCGGCGTCGGCGAAGCCATTGGGGTTGTGGCTCTGCCAGTTCCAGCTATCGCGGCACATGTCCGCGATGTCGTACTGGGCCTTCCAGCCCATCATACGCTCGGCCTTGGAGGCATCGCACCAGTTGGCAGCGATGTCGCCGGCGCGGCGCTCGCGGATCACGTAGGGCAGCTCCTTGCCACAAGCCTTGGAGAAGGCGGCGACGACCTCGAGTACCGAGGTGCCGGTGCCGGTGCCCAGGTTAAAGATCTCGACGCCGGTCTTGCCGTTCATCCAGTTAAGGGCGGCAACGTGACCAGAGGCCAGATCGCACACGTGGATGTAGTCGCGCACGCCGGTGCCGTCGGGGGTGGGGTAATCGTTGCCAAAGACCTGAACGGCCTCGAGCTTGCCCACGGCAACCTGGGCGACATAGGGCACCAGGTTGTTGGGGATGCCCTTGGGGTCCTCGCCGATCAGGCCTGACGGATGAGCGCCGATGGGGTTGAAGTAACGGAGCAGCACGACGTCCCACTCGGGGTCGGCGGTGTGGACGTCCATAAGGATCTGCTCGATCATCCACTTGGTCCAACCATAGGGGTTGGTCGCGGGCTTCTTAGGATCCTCCTCGGTGACGGGCGGGTTGTCCGGGTCGCCGTAGACGGTCGAGGAGCTCGAGAAGATGATGGACTTGCAGCCATGGCTGCGCATGACGTCGATGAGCACCAGGGTGTTCTCGATGTTGTTGTGGTAGTACTCGACGGGCTTGCTCACCGACTCGCCGACGGCCTTAAAACCGGCGAAGTGGATGACGCGGTCGATCTGATGGGTATCGAAGATCTTGTTCATTGCATCGCGGTCGAGCACGTTGGCCTCGTAGAAGGTGAGGTTCTTGGCGGCCTCGTCGCCCACGATGGTCTTGACGCGGTCGACGGCGACGGCGCTGGAGTTGGAGAGATCATCGACGATGACGACCTGGTAGCCACCCTCGAGCAGCTGAACGACGGTGTGCGAGCCGATAAAGCCGGCGCCACCGGTAACGAGGACGCAGGTGTCTTTGGGGTCGAGTGCTTTGGACATGTAGTCTCCTATCGAATCAGGAACACTTCTTCAGGGGAGTATAGCGCAGGCAGGGACGCCCAAATCGTGCGCTGTAGGAAAAGCAGAGGATTGTGCTAACGTACTCATAGAAGAGCTTGCGTACGCATAACCTGATCTCTGGCATTTGCTTACGAGCCGCCGACCTTGCAGTTTCCTGCCGTTCGTGGAAATCGTTGGGACGCGCCATATGTACGCTAATATGTATGAGTTGAGCGACATATAAATAAGCATGTAACGGAGTACATATGTCACCAAACAGCGATTCCATCCTTTCCCAGGAGCTCTCGCGCCGCACTGCCCTCAAGGCCCTGTTCGGCGCCGCTTCTGCGGCAGTTCTTTTTGGCCTGCCCGCTCGCGCCCATGCGGCGGAGGCTTCCAAAGAAACCACCGATAAACTGAATGCCGCCCAGGCCCAGCTCGACGAGGTCCAGGCCCAGCTCGACAGCATCGCAAATGAGTATGCGGCGCTGGCCAACAAGAATGCCCAGACCCTCAACGACATCGAGAATGTCCAGGGCAAGATTGACGACACGCAGGCCCAGATCGATGAAAAGAAGGCCGAGCTCAAGAAGAAGCGCAACGACCTTTCCGATCGCGTGGCCGCCAGCTACAAGTCCGGCGGCACGAACATCCTGTCGCTGCTGCTGGCCTCTGGCTCGTTTGAGGAACTCGTCGCCAACGCGCATTACGTTGAGAAGATCAACAAGAGCGACCGCGACGCCATCGAGGACATTCAGACCATCCAGGAAGAGCTCGATGCGCAAAAGACCGAGCTCGAGTCGCAGAAGGCCGACTTAGAGAAGCTCAAGGACCAGCAGACTGCCCAGATGCAGGACATGCAGGCCAAGCAGCAAGAAGTCCAGACCGTGCTGAACGGTCTTTCCGACGACGTCAAGGAGCTCATGGCTCAGCGCGATTCCGAGATCCTCGCTGCCGCCCAGGCCGAGGAGGCCGCTAGGAAGGCTGCCGCTGCCGCGGCCGCCGCGAACAAGAACAATTCCTACTCGGGTGGTTCGAGCTCGGGTGGTGGATCGCACGCGCCCGGAACTCCGCAGCAGAATGCCGGCTCGGGCAAGCAGCAGGCTGTCGTCAACGCGTGCTACTCCACGCCTTCGCCGGGTCAGAACTGGTGCGCGGCGTGGGTCACCAATGTCTTCCGTAACGCCGGCGTTGGCTACTTTGGAGGCAATGCGTGCGACATGTTTAACGCCTGGTGCTATAGCTCCGACCGCTCGGCGCTGCAGGTGGGCATGATCGTGGCCGATTCCTCGCACAGCGGCACGGGTGCTCCGGGCCTTATCTACGGTCATGTGGGTATCTACGTTGGCGGCGGCATCGTTATGAGCAACGAGGGTGCCATTACATCGAAGTCGCTCGATTCGTTCATTAGCTTTTATGGTACTGGCTCTGGCGTGCGTTGGGGCTGGCTTGGCGGTATTGCGCTGTCGTAAAGCCGACTAGGCCGCGTGCCCGCCCGCAATATATTTGATTGCCTGCTCGGGCAGTCCTGCGCAAGACGAAGGCCACATTAAGTGGCCTTCTTTGCGTGCGGAACTCGCGATCAATCAAATATATTGCGGGCGGGCACGCGGCCCTCTCGGGTCCTGAGCGCGACACACCGGACTGGGTTATCTGAATAAATATGGTGAAGGCCCCTTTCGGGGCCTTCTTTTTTAGAGGAATTCGCCTACTCGGTGGACTTCGGGTTCTAGGTCTACGTTGAATTGGTCTTTGACGGTTGCCTGGATGTGGCGGATGAGTTCGTCGACGTCGGCGGCGGTGGCGTGGTCGGCGTTGACGATGAAGCCGCAGTGCTTTTCGCTTACCTGCGCGCCGCCAACGGCGTGGCCGCGCAAGCCGGCATCCATGATGAGTTTGCCGGCAAAGTAGCCCTCGGGGCGCTTGAAGGTGGAGCCGGCGCTCGGCATGTCGAGCGGCTGCTTGTCCTCGCGGCGCTGGCGGTAGTTGTCCATGTCGGCCTTGATCATCGCGGCGTTGCCCGGGGCGAGGTTGAAGGTTGCCGAGAGCACGATAAAGCCGTCGTCGGCAATGCGACTCTTGCGGTAACCCAGGTTGAGCTCATCGACATCGAACTCAATGATATTGCCGCTGCCGCGGGTGCCATCGTCGAGGACGCGTGCGGGCTTGTAGACCCGTACGGACTCCAGCACGTCGGCCATGCAGGCACCGTAGGCACCGGCGTTCATGTAGCAGGCGCCGCCGACCGATCCGGGGATACCCGAGATGGGCTCCATACCGGTGAGACCGGCCTCGGCTGCCGCCGCGGCGACGTCAGAAAGCAAGGCGCCGGCTGCTGCCGTGACATGCGTGCCGTCGACCGTAATGTCGGAGAGGCCCTTGCCCAGCGCTACGACGACGCCGCGGATGCCCTTGTCACCGACGAGCAAGTCGGAGCCGTTGCCCACGATGGTGAGTGGCAGATCGCAGCGATAACAGGTATCGAGCGTGGCGACGAGGCCCTGCTCGGTGTCGGGCGTGACGAAGACATCGGCCGGGCCGCCGATCTTAAACGTGGTGTGCTCGCGCATGGGCTCGCTCATGAGTACGTTGTCCTCGCCGGCAACGCCGGCGAGCGCGCAAAGCAGGTCCTCGTTAAAAAAGTCGTTCTCGTGCATACGAATATCCGCCTTTTGGTGGTTGTTGTCATCGATCGATTGCAATATACCCCACCTGGACGGATTTGGTGCGCTGGCGGCGATAAAACAGCCGTCCACCGGATTGGTAAAGTGTTTATCACCGAGGTAGATGGGCAGTCGCTATACTTTCAAGAGATTGCGCGTAAACCCGGAAGGAGCGAGATGGCCAACAAAGTCACCCTCAAGCAGATCGCCCAGGAGGTGGGGCTTTCCCCTTCGTCGGTCTCGCTTGTTCTCAATAATCGGCCCTGTCGCATCTCGGAAGAAAACCGCAGGCTCATCAAGGAGGTTGCGGCGCGCAACCACTATGTTCCTAACCAGATCGCGCGTAGCCTGGTTATGCGCGAGTCGCGCACCTTAGGCCTGATCGTTCCCAATATCGAGAGTCGCTTTTTTGCCTCGCTCGCCGGCAGCTTGGAAAAGCGCTGCCGTGAAGACGGCTATGCACTCTTTATTACCAGCTCGGGTGGAAGCGCCGATGACGATCTGGAACTGCTACGCCAGCTGGTGACGCGCGGCGTCGACGGCGTCTTTCTGGTGGTGGGTGACGAGTTCTCCGACGATCGCGCCCTGCGCGAGGAAGTGAGCCATCTGCCTATCCCTGCCGTGATGGTCGACCGTGCCATTGAGGGACTCGAGTGCGACAAGGTGATGTTCGACCACGAGATGGGCGGCTACATGGCTACGCGGTATCTGATTGAGCAGGGTCATCGCCGCATCGCCTGTCTGGTTAACGCGCGTCGCTCCAATACGGGCCGCAAGCGACTCGCCGGTTACGAGCGCGCGCTGCGCGAGGTGGGACTGCCCATCGACGCGCGCCTGGAGTTTGAGAGCGAATATTACATCCCGAGCGCCTACGAGGCCTCGGAGGCCGTGCTTGCAACCGATGCCACCGCCGTGTTTGCAAGCTCGGATAACATTGCCCTCGGTCTGCTCAAGCGCTTGCACGAGATGGGGAAGAGCATCCCAGGCGATATCTCGGTGGTGAGCTATGACAACTCGGCGGCCGACGTTCTCTTTGAGCCGGCGCTGACCGCCATTGAGCAGGATCCTGGTGTCCTTGCGGAGCATGCTTTTGCCTGCATGTCCAAGCGTCTTGCCGGTAGGGGCGGTAAGCGTGCCGAAGAGGTCGTTCTGGAACCGGCGCTTATCGTTAAGGGCAGTGTGCTTGATCTTACCGAATATAGCTAAGCGCACTTGTTTGTTTGCATAGATTGCATGTGGAGTGTCCGCTATTTGCCGGCGGGGCCGGGGAGGCATACTTTGTTTTGAGAAGTTCGCGGAGCCCACTTCCAAAACCAAGCACCCCACCCCGGCCCTCGTCTGTGAACCCTTCCGCTGGGCGAGCCATAGGCGCCGCGCACCGATGCGGTAAAGCGGCGGCTTGAAATTGGTGCTATATTCAGCTTGAGTTGTTTAATGCTAGTACGGGAGGCTGATATGGGGCTGTTCAAGAAGAAAAACCCGCAGGATGCCTTTGATCCCGATGTGTTTACCATCACGGATACGATTTTGGACCCGCCGCGGTTTACGTTTTTGCCGGCTATCTACCAGGATGCCACGCGCCGCAAGTGGGCCGTGCATCAGCGCGGCGGCGAGCCGAAGATTTTTGACTATGCGGATGTGTTGCAGTGCGAAGTGGCCGAGGCGGGCGATCCGGAGGCCGAGGAAGTGGCCTCAAAACAGGAATTTGCCCAGCGTATCCTGGCAAATCCTGCCAAGGCGGCGAAAATAAACGCTGCCAAGCGTAATATGTGTCTTGGTATGGGCGTTGTTGTGGCGGTTCAGACGGGAAAAGACGAGGTTTCCAAATTAGAGATTCCCGTTATGACCGACGAAGTCAAACGCGATTCAAGTCTATATAAGTCGTATCGGAATGTCGCCGAGAAGATCAAGGCCGAATTTGATGCCATGGGAGGGCTGGTCTAATTTTGGCGGCATACGTTTCTGAATGAGGAGTCTGTGCAATGGCAGGCGAATCTTATGCAATTCCCCCCAAAGATCGTGCTGTTGAGGGAATTCTTTGGTATATCCAGCACCACCAGCTTGCCGGCGGCGATCGCCTGCCGGCTGAGCGCGTGCTGTGCGAAGAGATTGGCGTTTCGCGTACGGCGTTACGCGCCGGTATCACGCGGCTCATCTCGTGTGGAACGCTCGAGAGCCGTCGCGGATCGGGTACGTATGTGTGTCCTCCCAAGCCGCTGAATATCTTCCAGGAAACGTATAACTTTTCCGATGCTGTGCGGACTGCCGGCCTGCACCCCTCTTCTCGTCTGGTTTCCACCGGGACCATCGAGGCGGATGAGGCGCTTGCCGACAAGCTTGGGGTGGCTGTGGGCGCTCCTTTACTCCGCATGCAGCGCATTCGACTTATAGAGGGCGAGCCGGCGTCAATCGAGACCGCTCACGTTAACCTGTCCCTGTGCCCCGCGCTTCCCGAGCACGATTTTGAGTGTGAGAGCCTTTACGATGTCTTGCTCAAAGAAGGTGGCGTGCGTGTTGAGCATGGACGTGAGCATATCTCCATCTCGCGTTTGAACGCCGAAGAGGCCGAGCTGCTCCAGCAAGAAGAGGGAACGCCGGTGTTCTATGAGAGCTCGATCGAATTTGATAAGGACATGCGTTTTGTGGAGCATTGCAAATCGGTGATTTTGCCCACAAAGTTCCGCTTTGCCGATAACGGCGAAGAGAACGGCATGAGGAGCGTGGCAGGTGAACAATGGCTGAAACAGTAGATGCCACCCCGGTTTATATGCGCATTCGACGCCGCATCGAGGAACGTATCGAGCGCGGTATATATCCCACGGGTTCCATGATTCCGTCCGAAAAAGACCTTGCCGAGGAATTTGGTACGACACGCTTGACCATCCGAAGCGCTGTCGATGAGCTGGTTCGGCGCGGGCAGATTCGCCGTGTTCGGGGAAAAGGTGCCTTTGTGGCGCAGAAAGTACCTGCTTTTTTTGAACGCACGGTCGGTTTCCGTGAATCGGTCCGTGCTTCGGGCGGCGAGCCGTCCGTCCGTATTCTCGCGCGTTCCAAGCGTTATGCGGGGCCATATTACGCCGACCTGTTTGGCATCGCCGAGGACGACCTGCTCTATTCCGTTCGACGCCTGAACTGCATAAACGGTAGCCCCGTATCGATTGAGACGGCGCTGATTCCCTGCCTGCTGTTCCTAACCATCGAAGATATTGACGTGTCGGTCTTCAGTTTGTACGAGACCTATGAGATGCTGGGCCGAAAGCCAGTCATGGCACAGGAAAAGCTCGATATCGAAGCGCTGGGCGCACGAGATGCCGGCCTCCTTGGACTGGAACAGGGCGATCTTGTTTTGCTTTTGGAATGCGTGAGCTATGACGCGAGCGGTCAGGCTATCGAGTATGTAAAGTCCTTCAATCGTGGCGATGCGGGCGGCTACACCTATACGTACTAGCTGGTATTTTGTGAATAACGGCTGGGAAACTAACCAGTTTTGATCGTTGGGTCAGCTGTATATACAACCTTACAGGGCTCAAAATCGACCGTTCGCCGATGGGGATAAATTAATCGACAAAGAGGTATCAAAAAGCCGTAACCTGTAACTGTGATTGGTATCAAATACTAATGATTTGTTACGAGGTGAGACGATGAAGATGCTCGATTACGTTCAGCTTGCCCATGTGCGTATGGGGGAGAACCTCGAGCGTTCGTCTGAGCTGGTAGCGCAGCTCGTTGATATTTTCCAGTCCGGTTCTTTTGACGCGCTGCGCATCGTTGCTTCGGGTTCGTCGCGCCATGCCGCCGATTGCGCCCGCGATTACCTGCAAGATGCCCTGCAAATGCAGGTGTCCGTTGTGACGCCCGAGGCCTTCGTCGATTTTGAACACACCTATCCGCAGCATGTGCTCAACATTGCCGTTTCGCAGAGTGGCTATTCGACCAATACGATTGCGGCGCTCGATTACATGCGCGCACACGATATGGCTGCAGTTGCGCTCACGGCAAACGTCGAGGCACCCATCAAGGAACACGCTGACATCGTTCTTGACTACGGTGTGGGCGTCGAGTCGGTGGACTTTGTGACTCTGGGCGTCGAGGTGCTCGTTGAGTACCTGGTGCTCTTTGGTATTTACGGCGGTCAGGCGCGCGGAACGATTGACGCCAAGGGCGTTGCCCAGCGTCTTGACGACCTGCGTGAGGCTATCCAGGCCAATGCCGTGATGTGCAAGACCGCCGAGGCATATGTCCAAGACCACATGCTCGAGCTTTCTGAGCACACGCCCGCCATGGTCGTCGGCAACGGCCCCAACTATGGCGTTGCCGAAGAGGCGGCCCTCAAGCTGAGCGAGACCATCAAGATTCCTGCCATGCATCACGAAGGCGAGGAGTTCGTCCACGGTCCCGAGATGCAGATCGTTCCGGGCTATCTGGTGTTTATCGTCGACGATCCGCAGGGGTCGGAGCGTCTTGCGAATATCGCTGATGCGCTATCGAACGTTACGACAAAAACGGTGCTGCTCACGGCCCATCCCAAGGGTAGGGCTCACGAGGTTGCGGTGCCTCAGGTGGCTCCGCTGCTCAGCGCAATTCCCAATCTTGTGTTCTTCCAGACGATTGCGGCCATGATAGCCGAGCGTCTGAAGTCATGGGACGTGCACCCGTATCTTGATGCCGTCTCCAAGCAAATGGAGGTCAAGGCAGAGGGCTACGAAGAGTCAGTCAATGCGCTTAAGGCCAAAGCGGCCGAGTGTTACGGAATGTAAGCGGGTTTTGATGCCCGTTGGCATGGGGGATGTGGAAACAACCCCAGAAAGGAGAGACAAATGAAGGAAACCGAGAAGATCGAGATCATGCATTTCGACCAGGAGGGCTATCTCGAGGACGGCAAGGCGCTCTACGAGACCGGCAAGAAGATGACCGCGCTCGCCGACAAGGTCGCCGACGAGGGCTACGACGCCGTGTTCCTGATGGGCGTCGGCGGCACCTGGGACGAGCTCA
>NZ_JBBNPD010000022.1:0-14284 GCF_040097075.1 Collinsella sp. CLA-SR-H006
TCGCAGCCCCGACCCGCGGTCACGAGCGGGGGCTCCTATCTTTTTAGTGCCCTCGGATTGGGTCATAGTGTCTGTCGTTGCCATAACATCGGCGTTGTGGCAGATGCCAAGAGGTAGTCGTTGGCCCAGTGATCCGTTTTCCTCCGTCCCCAAGGGATCATTGTGCGGGTTGGTATGTAAAGTGCGACAATGCCGTGTGGAAATAGAAATGTCATCTGGGGGTCTATCTATGCTGTACGAGTTTTGTGCTGAGAACTTTGAGCGGGTGCCGGCGGCTATTGATGCCGGTGCAAGGCGCATCGAGCTGTGCGACAACCTTGCCGTCGGTGGTACTACGCCCTCGGCTGGCGTTATCAGCGCTACGGTCGGCTATGCTCACGAGCATGACGCGCGAGTGATGTGCATGATTCGCCCGCGTGGCGGTGACTTTCACTACAACCAGGACGAGCTGCGCATGATGGAGATGGACTTGGGTCTTGCCGTGAGCGCCGGCGCCGATGGCTTGGTCTTTGGCTGCTGCAAGCCTTGTGCCGGCGGCTGGGCGCTCGACGAGCTTACGTTGGGCGCCCTCGTGATGGCCGCGGGCTGCGCGACCGAGGAGTGCAAGCGCGAGTCCCTTGACATCACCTTCCACATGGCCTTTGACCAGCTCTCGCCCGAGGCTCAGATCGATGCTGTCGACACGCTCGCCGACTGTGGCATCACGCGTATCCTGACGCATGGTGGTGCTGCCGGAACGCCGATCGAGGACAATCTGGAGCACCTATCGCGTCTTGTCGAGTATGCGGGCGACCGCCTGACCATCCTTCCCGGCGGCGGCATTTCCACGGCCAACCGCGATACCGTGGCGGCGGCATTGGGCGTCTCCGAGCTCCATGGCACCAAGATCGTGCCGCTGGAGGCGTAACCCGTGGCGCTGGTATTTGACGTTCAGCAGGCGAGCGGCAAGCCCGACGACAACCGGCGCCCTGGCACCGCGTGCCCCTTTTGCGATACCGAGGGACTCGCCAATATCATCCGGCGCGACGGCGACTGCATCTGGCTCGAGAATAAGTTCAAAACCCTGCGCGCCACCCGTCAAACCGTGCTGATCGAGTCAGCCGATCACGATGCCGACCTGGCGACCTATGAGCCAGATGAACTCCACCATGTGATGAGGTTTGCCCTGGATTGCTGGCAGCAGATGATCGATTCGCAGCAGTATCGAAGCGTGCTCATGTACAAGAACAAGGGTCCTTTCTCGGGCGGTAGTCTCGTTCATCCGCACATGCAGATTGTGGGTTTGGAGCAGGAAGACGGCTATGCTTCGTTGACTTCCGCCAATTTCGAAGGCATCAATGTCTGGCAACAGGGGAGAATCGCGGCCAACATCTCAACCGAACCGATCATGGGGTTCTTTGAGGTCAACGTTTCAGCCCCGCAGGGAATTGCCGCCAGCGATGACACAAGAGACCAAGCCGAGGCAGATCTCTTCGCCGATGCGATCCAGGTGGCTCTGCGCTATATCCTGAACGAGCACCACGGTGGTCGCGCAGAGTCGTACAACTTGTTCTTCTATCACCTGGGCGGTCGGACCATTGCCAAGGTGCTGCCGCGTTGGGTGGTTTCGCCCTACTTTGTCGGTTATCGTTTGGCCCAGGTCAATGCCGAGACAACGCTCGATATCGATGCTGAGCGCTTGCGTGCGCATCTGGAAACGCTCGTATAGCAAGATTAACACCCGTGTAATGCGGACAGTCTAGCGCGCCATGGCGTCGCGGCCGGCCTCGACACGCTTGCGCTGAGCGGCGCGCTCCTCGCCGGTCAGACGCTCAAAGAGATGCCCGATAAACGAGGCGAGTATCTGCTGAAACAGCGTTCCGCACATGACGGGAAACACGACTTCGCCTGGAAAGTACTGTGTGGCGATGACGGCGCCCGAAGAGATGTTACGCATGCCGCAGGTAAAGCACATGGTAGTCGTCTCGCTATATGGCAGATGCAGCGCACGGGCGACCAGAAAACCGACGACAAAGCCGCTGATGGCGAAGGTCAAAATAAAGAGGGCGACTTCCAGACGTATCGCGTTCATGTGCAGGACGTACTCGCTCATGGCGGTGGAGTTGGAGGCGATAACGCCCATCATCATGAACTTGCAGGCGGGCGAGAGCGCGGGGGAGAGCTTCTCGTGTCCCCATCCACGTGTGACCTCGTTGATCACGATGCCGAGCACGGCGGGGATGGCGATCATAAAGGCCATGTCCTGCATCATGCTCAGCACATCGATCGAGACGGTGGCACCCAGCAAGAGCTTCAGCGTGAGCGGAATCGTCACAGGCGAGATAACCGAGGACGTCAGGATGATGGTGAGCGCGAGCGGGCCGTTGCCGCCGAACATGCTAATCCACATAAAGGCAGTGACCGCCACGGGTACGCTGTACTCGAGCACGATGCCGCAGACAAGGTTGGGATTGGAGCCAAAGAACAGCGATCCCATGGCATAGGCTGCTATGGGAATAAGCACCGCCGAGACGAGCAGCGCCAAAATCAGGTGCAGGGGACGGCGGAACACCTCAGCGACCTGGTGGAAGGTGTTGCTGAGCGCACCTTGGAACGTCATAAAGGCGAAGAGGGCGGGAACGATGGGCTTGAGTACGCCGATCTGCTGGGGAAAGAGCACGCCGAGCGTTACGCAAATCGGAACGATGACCTGCATGTGCCCCGCGAGGAACTTTCCCAGTCCAACCCATTGCTTCATATGCCCCGTGACTCCCTTTATCCGCGAACTCGTTTGAATGGATATGCTAGACGCTCGCATGAGTCCGTGCGTCAGAAACGCTCGATTATTTCGAGGGTATTACCGGCCTCGTTTACCGAAACCAGGGCGTGCCGCGAGGCTCTGCGTCCGTGCCGCACGGTATAATAAATCCGTTCAACAGATCTGCCTGCCGAAGCGGGCATACACAGAGGACTCATCGCTATGAACCGTGAGAGGTATCGCGGCGACCTGCCCCTATCGGGGGTGGGCGCCTATGTCATCGCTTAAGACGACACATCGCTGGGCGGTCGCTCAGCAAAATCCCGAGCTCGAAAAGGAGCTTTCGGCTGGTCTGGGCATACCCGGGCTGGTGGCGCGTATTATGGTTGCGCACGGTATTGCCTCGATTGAGGAAGGACAGCTATTTTTGACGCCTTCGCTCGATCGCGACTGGGCCGACCCACTCATTATCCCGGGCATGTCGGTCGTTGCCGACCGCGTCGAGCGTGCTATTCGCAACCACGAGCACATTGCGGTCTTCGGCGATTTTGACGTTGACGGTATTACGTCGACCTGCCTGTTGACCGAGGCGCTGCGAACGTTTGGCGCCAATGTCACACCGTTCATCCCGCATCGCTTTGACGAGGGCTACGGTCTTTCGCGCGCGGCGCTCGACCGCGTTAACGAGCTCGCTCGTCCCCAGCTGATCGTGACCGTCGATAACGGCATTGCCGCCAAAGAAGAGGTTTCCTATCTGGAGAGCCTGGGGATCGATTTGGTGGTTACGGACCACCATGAGCCGTCCGACCAGGTGCCGCAGGGCGTGCCCCTGACCGACCCTAAGCTCGAGGATGAGGGTCCTTCGCGTGAACTTGCCGGCGCCGGCGTGGCGCTCAAGCTGGTGCAGGTCCTGGGTGAGCGTTTGGGCAAGCCGTCGTATTGGCGTTCGCTGATAGAGGTCGCGGCGCTGGGTACCGTGTCCGACATGATGCCGCTCACGCCCGAGAATCGCGCGCTGGTCGCCGAGGGCATCCAGCAGATGCGCGTGACGGCCCGTCCCGGCTATATCGCGCTTGCCGCACTTGCCAAGGCCGACCTTTCTACCATTACGGCCGACGGCCTGTCGTTTTCGCTCATTCCCCGCTTAAACGCCGCCGGCCGCATGGCCGACCCCAAGCTGGCGCTCGACCTGCTGCTTGCCCGCGATCCTATCGAGGCAAGCGCGCTGGCGGCCGAGCTCGAGGAGATCAACCGTCAGCGTCGCGAGATTGAGGCGGAGCTCACGCGCGATGCCATGGCAAAGGTCGAGGAGACCTATGATGGCGGGCGCGCGATTGTCGTGGGCGGCGAAGGCTGGCACGAGGGCGTTAAGGGCATCGTGGCGAGCCGCCTCACCAACCGATATCACGTGCCGGCGCTGCTGTTCTCGATCGAAGACGGTATCGCTCGCGGTTCGGGTCGCTCGGTGGGCAAGGTCAACCTGTTCGACGCTGTCGAGCGCTGCTCGGATCTGCTGATTCGTCGCGGCGGGCATGCGGGTGCGGTGGGCGTGACCATCGAGGCGTCCAAGCTCGACGAGTTCCGTCGTCGCCTTTCCGCCGTGCTGTCCGAGCTTCCCGCCGAGGACTTTGAGGACACCGACGAGGTTGCTGCCACCGTCGACCTCTCCGAGCTGAATATTGAGACCATCGAGCAGATCTCCCGTCTTGAGCCGTTTGGCCAGGGCAACAAGGTGCCGCTGTTGGCGGCCGAGGGCGTGACAATGTGCGATCGCGCCGTGGTGGGCAAAACCGGCGAGCACATGCGCTTCGTGGCGACCGATGGCGCCGCGAGTGTGCCGGCCATTATGTTCCACGTGCCGCAGATTGATAAGCTCATCAATTGCGATAGCGCCGTCGATTTGGTGTTCGAGGCCGTGGCCGAGCATTGGCAAGGTCGCGTAAAGCCAAAGCTCATGATCAAGGATGTCTTGGTCCGCGATACCACGGCGCCCAGCGTTGACGACCCGGCATGTGAGCTTCGCCGCGGCGTGGAGCCTGCGGACGCCGGTCTTCGTCTGGAGTCCCGAAAGCGCCAAACGCTCGCCCAGCTTTCCTATACCGAGCTGACGCGCTCGCTTATCCATAGCTTTATCGGCTCGAACCGGCCGCACCGTGCTCAGGTCGAGGCACTCGACGCGCTCGCCGACCACCAGAGCGTCTTGGCCGTTATGGGAACGGGGCGCGGCAAGTCTCTTATCTTCCATGTGCATGCCGCGCGCGAGGCGGTCCTTCGCGGGCGTGCGAGCATCTTTGTCTATCCGCTGCGCGCGCTCGTTGCCGACCAGGCCTATCACCTCTCGTCGACGATGGCCGCACTCGGCATTGGCGTAGGCGTGCTGACCGGCGAGACCGTGGAGGCGGCGCGCGATGACGTGTTTGCCGGCTTGGCTTCGGGCCGCACCGGCATTGTGCTCACGACGCCCGAGTTCCTGTCCATTCACCGCGACCGCTTTGCGCGTTCGGGCCGCATCGGTTTTGTCGTTATCGATGAGGCGCATCATGCCGGTCTTGCCAAGGGCGGCGACCGCAGCGCCTATCTCGACATGCCCGATATCCTCAAGGCCCTGGGCGACCCGGTCGTTCTGGCCGCGACTGCCACCGCAACGGCTCCGGTTGTGGCCGAGCTCGCCCGCGTGCTACCGATTACCCGTACAGTGGTCGACGAGACGGTGCGCGAGAACTTGCAGCTCGAGGATGACCGAGACCTTGCGAGCCGCGAGAACCGCCTGGTGTCAATCGTGGCGACGGGGGAGAAGACCGTCATTTACGTCAATTCGCGCGACCAGTCCGTGGCGCTTGCCAAGACGCTGCGCAAGCGGGTACCCGATTGCGCGACCCGCATCGCGTTCTATAACGCGGGGCTTGCGCGCTCCGATCGTCGCCGTGTCGAGGAAGCATTCCGAGACGGTAGCCTCAGCTGCATCGTTTCGACCTCTGCCTTTGGCGAGGGCGTCAACCTGCCCGATATCCGCCATGTCGTGCTCTACCACATGCCGTTTGGCGCCATCGAGTTCAACCAAATGAGCGGACGCGCCGGTCGCGACGGCCAACCTGCCGTGATCCATCTGCTCTATTCGTCGCGCGACGCCCGCATTAACGAGCGCCTACTCGACTGCTATGCGCCCGAGCGCGACGAGCTCGTCACGCTCTATCGCGCGCTGCAGACCATGTGGCGCTCCAACCGCGGCAAGACCGGAGACGACTCGTTTAGTGCGAGCGATATCGACATCGCGCAGATGTGTCTTGCCATCGACGCGCGCACGCCGGTCGACGAGCGCTCGGTGGCAAGCGGCCTGGGAATCTTCGAAGAGCTTGGTTTCTGTCGCGTTTCGGGGTTTGACGACACCCGTCGCATCGCGATGGCCGAAAACCCCGGCCGTGTGCAATTGAGCAGGTCAACCCGCTATTTGGAGGGCTTGCGCTCGCGCATGGAGTTCTCGGCTTTCCGGAGCTGGGCGCTCGATTCGTGCGCTTCTGATATGCTAGCCAAAGTTAACCGCCCGATCGTACCGCGGGCCTAGGGGAAGGGGACCTCGATGGATGCCGCAGCCCGTACCGCCCATGATTCCACCCTCCAGCCGTTCTCGGAGATGGAGCACTATAAGCATGCCGATGAGCTGCCGCCCGAGATTATGGCTGACAGCTACGACAAGCTGGAGCGCCTGTGCCTCAAATATATGAATGAGGACGACTTCTCTAAGGTGGAGCAGGCCTACTGCTTTGCCGCCGAGAAGCACTGCAACCAAAAGCGCCGCTCGGGTGAGATGTACATCAACCATCCCGTCGAGGTGGCCATCATTTTGGCCGATCTCAAGATGGACTGCGATGTGGTGTGCGCCGCGCTGCTGCACGATACCGTCGAGGACACCGAGACCTCGCTCGCCGATGTTTCCGGCCTGTTTGGTGATACGGTGGCCGAGCTCGTCGATGGCGTGACCAAGCTCACCAACATCGAAGTCGATAGCATGGACGAGAAACAGGCCCTCACGCTGCGCAAGATGTTCCTCGCCATGTCCAAGGACATCCGCGTCATTATCGTTAAGCTTGCCGACCGTCTGCACAACATGCGCACCCTTGCAGCTCTGCGCGAGGACCGTCGCCTGTTTAAGGCCCGCGAGACCATGGACGTGTATGCGCCCCTGGCCGACCGTCTGGGCATGAGCTCTATTAAGTGGGAGCTCGAGGACCTGTCCTTCTTCTACCTGGAGCCCGATGCCTACCAGCGCATTGCGCGCATGGTGGCTGAGTCGCGCGAGGTTCGCGAGCGCTATCTGGCCGAGACCATCAAGACGCTCACCGACGAGCTCAACCGCATTGGCCTGGAAGACTTCCAGATCAACGGCCGTTCCAAGCACTATTGGTCCATCTACCAAAAGATGAAGCGCAAGGGCAAGGAATTCTCCGAGATCTACGACCTGGTGGCACTGCGCGTCATCACGCATTCGGTGCGCGATTGCTACTCCACGCTCGGTGCGGTACATACGCTGTGGCACCCCATGCCCGGTCGCTTTAAAGACTATATCGCCATGCCCAAGGTCAATAACTACCAGTCGCTCCATACGACGGTAATCGGCCCCACGGCCCGCCCGCTCGAGATTCAGATTCGAACCTATGAGATGCATGAGCAGGCCGAGTACGGCATTGCCGCCCACTGGCTCTATAAGAAATCGGGCGGATCGTCTGCTTCCAAGACCAATGACGCTCAACGTTTGGACGATCAGATCAACTGGCTTAAGCATTCGCTCGATTGGGCTGCGTCTGATGAGATCACCGACGCCAAGGAATACCTGCATTCGCTGAAGGTCGACCTCTTCGATCAAGAGATCTTCGTCTTTACGCCCAAGGGCGAGGTCATGGCGCTTCGTGCCGGCTCCACGCCGCTCGACTTTGCCTACGCCGTTCACACCGAGGTGGGCAATCACTGCGTCGGCGCTAAGATCAACGGCGCGGTGGCCCCACTCACGCACGAGATCAAGACGGGCGACCGCGTTGAAATCCTGACCAACAAGAGTTCCAAGCCGTCTCGTGATTGGCTCAAGATCGTTAAGACACCTTCCGCCAAGTCAAAGATCCGCCGCTATTTTGCCGCCGCGACCAAGGACGACGACGCTGCTGCCGGCCGCGATATACTGGCCAAGGACTTGCGCAAGCGCGGGTATGGCATCTCTACGCCGCGATCCACGCGTGCGCTCAACGCCGTGGCGGAGCAGCTGAACTTCAAGCAGCTCGAGGACCTGTTTGCCGCCGTGGGCGCCGGCAAGGTTGCCCCGCGCGCTGTGGGTAACAAGGTCGAGCAAATCTTGGACCCCAAGCCCGAGGAACAGCTCACCAAGGCCGAGGCTATCGCCGAGGTCGTGAAACAGCCGGCCCGAGGCTCCAACCGAAAGCCGCAAAAGCGCGGCAAGAGCGCCAGCAACGGCATTATCGTCAAGGGCGAGAGCAACAGCGGCCTGCTGGTCCGTCTGGCACATTGCTGCAATCCGGTGACGGGCGACGATATCGTCGGCTTCATCACGCGCGGTCGTGGCGTTTCGGTGCATCGCGCCAACTGCCCCAACGTCAAGGGTCTTATGGAGCATCCCGAGCGCATGATCGAAGTGGAGTGGGACGGCGCTGCCGACACCCTCTTCCAGGTCGAGATCGTGGTCGAGTGCCTGGACCGCATGGGCCTGCTCAAGGATGTCACTATTGCCATTGGCGATGCGGGCGGCAATATCCTTTCTGCCGCCACGTCGACCAACCGCGAGGGTATTGCAACCCTGCGCTTTATGGTCGAGATCTCGGACGCGAGTGGTCTGGATCCGCTGCTGGCCTCTATCAGCAGCGTCGACTCGGTCTACGACGCGCGCCGCCTGATGCCCGGCGAGGGTGGAGCCCAGCTTAAGCGCCGCGTTTAGTCGCGACGAACGTGTCACATTATCGATATTCGCTACACTCGAGGCATCGTTTGATGCCTCGAGTTCTATAGAGAGGAGAGGGACATGAGTGCTGTGTCCTTGGATTTAACTCCCAAGGGATCGGTCGAGATTGAGACGCTCGTAAACGGTCCCATTCAGACCAATAGCTATGCTGTTATTTCGGACAATGAGTGCGTGATTATCGACCCCGCATGGGAGGGCGAGCGCTTGGTGGAGCATATTCGAGCCGAGCATCCCGGCGTACGCGTGCTTGGCGCCGTATGCACTCATGGCCATGCCGATCATGTTGGTGGTGTTGCCGGCGTGCGAACCACCGTTGGCGAGGGCTGCCAGTATGAGCTGTGTGCCAAGGATGTGGCGGTGCCGCATGCGAACATCGAGGAACAGCGAGCTATGTGGGGCATTGAGACGCCTGACCCCGGGGAGCCGACGCGCCTGCTCGCCGAAGGCGATGCTATCGAGGTGGGCGATATCTGCCTGCAGGTGATCGAGACACCAGGGCATACGCCGGGCGGGATCGTCTTGTTTGCTGCCACCGAGCAGGGGAACATTGCCTTTGTGGGCGACACCCTGTTTCCGGGTGGGCACGGCCGCACCGATCTTTCCGGCGGAGACGAGGCGGCGATTCTGCGCTCGCTCTCCAAGCTCGCCCGGCTTCTTCCGCCCGATACCGTTTGCTTAACCGGCCATGGCGATTCGACCACCATGGCACGCGAGCTCATGCAGAACCCTTTCATGCAGGTGTAGCTTTATAGTCAGCTTCTAAAGCACGAGAAGCGTCCAAACGTCAAGCTATTTTTCCCCAACGGGTCAATTTCGTAGGGCAAACGGTCAAAAAAGTCTGTTTGGACGATATTCGTGAACAAACGAACGTTTATGCTCGGTTGCGCCGTGGTAAAATCACAGGCGTTATCGGAGCAACCTTACAGGAGGTTTCTTTTATGCTCGTCAACGCAGCAGACATGCTCAAGAAGGCCGAGGCCGGCAAGTACGCTCTCGGTGCCTTCAACACCAACAACCTCGAGTGGACCCTGGCTATTCTCCAGGCCGCCGAGGAGGCCAAGTCTCCGCTGATCCTTCAGTGCACCGCTGGTGCCGCTAAGTGGATGGGCGGTTTCAAGGTCTGCGCCGACATGGTCAAGGCTGCCGTCGAGGCCACGGGCGTTACCGTTCCCGTCGCCCTTCACCTCGATCACGGTTCTTACGAGGACTGCTTCAAGTGCATCGAGGCCGGCTTCACGTCCATCATGTATGACGGCTCTCACGAGGAGACCTTCCAGCTTAACCTCGACCGCACCAAGGAGCTCGTTGAGCTTGCCCACTCCAAGGGCATGTCCATCGAGGCCGAGGTCGGCGGCATCGGCGGCACCGAGGACGGCGTGACCTCCAACGGCGAGCTCGCTGACCCCGCTGAGTGCAAGCAGATTGCTGACCTGGGCGTCGACTTCCTCGCCTGCGGCATCGGCAACATCCACGGCGTGTATCCCGCCGACTGGGCTGGCCTTTCCTTCGAGCGTCTGGGCGAGATCAAGGCTCAGACCGGCGACCTGCCCCTCGTTCTGCACGGTGGTACCGGCATCCCCGAGGATCAGATCAAGAAGGCCATCTCCCTGGGCATCTCCAAGATCAACGTCAACACCGACCTGCAGCTCGTCTTCGCCAAGGGCGTCCGCGAGTACATCGAGGCTGGCAAGGATCAGCAGGGCAAGGGCTTTGACCCCCGCAAGCTCCTCAAGCCTGGTCGCGACAACATCGTTGCCCGCACCAAGGAGCTCATGGAGGAGTTTGGCTCCGTCAACAAGGCGTAAGTAGCGGTTTAACTTCCCGCCGGAGGCCCCGTTTCCCCTACGCTGTTTCCCTCGCGCTCACCTGGCTTCGCCAGAAGTCGCGCGACGGAAGCAGCTCCGGGGAAACGGGGCCTCCTTTGTTAACTCGCTACAGGGTTACTGGGCTGAATTCATTTTTATAGGTACCGTTTATCGGCGTTGAGGGCTCCTTTGTTGGGGGCTTTCTTTTTTATCTCGGTACAATGGGGGTTGTCTATCGTTCGACGCGGGAGTGGTTATGGCTGTTGTTGATGTTTTGCCTGCTGATGGGAAGGTTATTGACGAGGGTCCTGTTGGTTGTTCTGTTGATGTTTGCTGTGATGACTTTCGTCATCTCGATATTGGACTGCCGCCCGAGATTCTTCGACTTAAGGATGCCGGGTATTTGACGCAGGCTGTTGCTGCCTGCGATCGCCTTTTGGAGCAGAACCCTGAGCCTTCGCTGGCTGCTTGTGTTCGTGCCGAGCGGTATCGCATGCTCGAGACGCCGCTTCATTTTTCGGTGTCGCGTGATCGGGCCATTGCGATGATTCGCGAGGAGTGGCCAGAGTTTACCGAGGAGCAGTTTGACGACCTGATTAATCGCAAGCGTATTGACTGGCGCTTTATCGATGGTGAGCTGTTTGTTCTTGATAACTTCCTTGATTCGCTTCGCGTGTACCCCAAGGAGGTTCCGGGCCTGCGTCCCGATTCTACGGACGGCATCGCGCTGCGTAACCAGATGCTCAGGGAGATGGAGTCGCAAAACGGGTTGACGCGCGTCATCACGCTTAAGGCATCCGTGTCTGTCCCTGGGGCTCTGGAGGGAGAGGCTGTTCGCGCGTGGCTACCCGTTGCTGCCGCCTGTCGTCAACAGTCTCATATCGAGGTTCTCGATATGACGTCGGGGGGTACCGTTGCCTCTGAAAACGTTTCGGCTCGTACTGCCTCTTGGACATCTTCGACTGAACATTCATTCTCGGTGACCTATCGCTATCACATCGATGCCGCCTATTGCGATATCTATGGTGGCGCGCTCCCATCGCATACGTGCATGGACACGCCACTGCCCGAGGACACTTCCGAGGGCCGTCCGCACATTGCGTTTACGCCGTACCTGCGACAGTTGACGGAGCATGTTGTTGACGGGCTCGAGGATCCGCTCGATCGCGCTCGTGCTATCTATGATTACCTGACACAGCATATCGACTATCGCTATCAGCCACCGTACCTGCTTTTGGGATCTATTGCCGACGACTGTGCGCATTCGCTCCGCGGCGATTGCGGCGTTATGGCGCTCACGTTTATCACCATGTGTCGCATCGCGGGGGTGCCTGCTCGTTGGCAGAGCGGCCTATATGTTGCGCCCGATTCGGTGGGACCGCACGATTGGGCCGAGTTCTACACACCCCAGACCGGTTGGCTTAACGCCGACGTATCGTTTGGTTCCTCGGCACGCAGGATGGGGGAGGAGTGGCGCCGTCGTCACTACTTTGGCAATCTCGATCCGTGGCGTATGGTGGCCAACGATCGATTCCAGGCTGAGTTTGTGCCTGCTTTCGATGGCATGCGCGAGGACCCCTATGACAACCAGATGGGCGAGGCCTCGGTTGACGGACGTGGATGTCGTAAGCGGGAGATGTTGCGCAAGGTTGAGCTTATCGAAATGCTCGAAGTACCATTTTCGGACTAATCAACTGAAAGCTGTGATAAACTAACTCACGCATTACGTGCCCGAGTGGCGGAATTGGCAGACGCAGTGGACTCAAAATCCACCGTTGGCAACAACGTGCGAGTTCGAGTCTCGCCTCGGGCACCATACATGCAAGTGAGCGTTCAAGGGGGTCAAGGCCCCCTTTTTCGTGCCGAACTCGCGTGAGCGCGCGGAGCGTTAAACAAACAGGCCAGCGGCCTGTTTGTAGCGGAGCATGGCGAGGGCGCCATGCGCCCGAAGCCCGGGGCTTCGCGAAGCGAAGTCCCTTCGAGTCTCACCTCGGGCACCATACATGCACCTGCGCTTCAAGGGGGTCAAGGCCCCTTTTTCGTGTACGTAATGTGATAGCGCGCTGTACGTGTTATTATTCGCAAGGCGTTGTTTCCGCAATGCCCTAAAGAGGAACCCGAGGGTTCCCACCTTTTGGCGCCAATGAGCAGCTGACTGGTCATACAACCTAGATTCCCTTCCTCATACCGAGGATGTCTATGTGTACGACCTGGTTGCTGAAAAGCGCCGGGTTATTTTTTTATGAATGGAGGTAGGGAAAATAGCTAAGTCTGATGACACCCGCATCAACGACGAGATCACCGCATCTTCGTGCCGTTTGATTGGCGTCGATGGCTCTCAGCTCGGCCTGTTCGCCATCCGCGATGCCCAGCGCGTTGCTGACGATCAGGGTCTCGACCTGGTCGAGATCGCTCCCAACGCGGAGCCGCCGGTCTGCAAGGTCATGGACTACGGTAAGTTCAAGTACCAGCAGGCCATGAAGGCTAAGGCCGCTCGTAAGAACCAGTCCAAGGTCGAGGTCAAGGAAATGAAGTTCCGACCCAAGATCGACGTTGGCGACTACGAGACCAAGAAGGGCCACGTTCTGCGTTTCCTCAAGAAGGGCGCACGCGTTAAGATCACCATCATGTTCCGCGGCCGTGAGATGGCTCACCCGGAGCAGGGTCTTAACGTTCTCGAGCGTCTCGCCGAGGATCTCAAGCCTTACGCTACGGTCGAGTCCAAGCCTAAGATGGAAGGCCGTAACATGCTTATGCTGCTCGCCCCGATTAAGGGCGCCTTCGATGAGGATAAAGCGGCAAGCGATACCAAGTAACTAGTGTTCTGTAACCGATTAAGGAGTATTTCATGCCTAAGATGAAGTCCCACAGCGGCACCAAGAAGCGTTTCCGCAAGACTGGTACCGGCAAGCTTATGCGCGCCAAGGCTTTCAAGAGCCACATCCTGAGCAAGAAGTCCACCAAGCGTAAGCGTGGCTTCCGTCAGGAGACCGAGATCGCCGCTGCCGACCGCAAGGTCATCAAGTCGCGTCTCGCCTAAGTTCGCGTTCCCGTTTTTCGTTTTACCGTCTAGGAGTTGATAGAACATGGCACGTATTAAGCGCGCTGTTGCCGCCAAGAAGAAGCGCCGTACCGTTATGCACCGTGCGAAGGGTTACTACGGTGCCGCTTCGCGTACTTACAAGCATGCTAAAGAGCAGGTCCAGCACTCCCTGCAGTATCAGTATCGTGATCGCCGCAACAAGAAGCGCGAGATCCGCTCTCTCTGGATCACCCGTATCAACGCCGCCGCTCGCCTGAACGACATCTCTTATTCTCAGTTCATGCACGGCCTGAAGGTTGCCGGCATCGAGCTCGACCGCAAGGTCCTGGCTCAGATGGCCTATGAGGACATCGAGTCCTTCAACGAGCTGGCTGCCATTGCCAAGAAGGCTCTCGAGGCCTAAAAGATTCTGTTGAATCGCTAGGGGAGTGTCGCACTGTGCGCGGCACTCCCTCTTTTTTATCGAAAGCGCTGGTTTACATAGCAAAAAGCGCGGGTAGATAAACGCTTACAGGTGACCGATCTTTATATATCTCTTAACCGAAGGGTCATCATCTGATACGCGCAGTATTTCTGCACCAAACTTTCTATTACTTATATAGGAAGCGATAAGTTGTGTAGGACTTGTGAAGAGTGGAATTGACGTCCCACATCGCTTCGCGGTCTGGCAATATATCTCCTTGCCGCGCGGCCCGGTGGAACCGGATCGGCCGCAAAGCGTGCACCTTGAGAACCGG
>NZ_JBBNPD010000023.1:0-12336 GCF_040097075.1 Collinsella sp. CLA-SR-H006
CCATCGCGCCGAGAGTACTGCGGGGTCAGCCCGTGGGAGGCCAGGGCGCCGCTGACCGGTGGACGGCACCGAGCCGTCATCGAAACTGAGAAGGGGGAGGCCTCGCGGCCTCCCCCTTTTTTGCGTTTACGGGCTTTTGTCTCACATAGTAGCTGTGTTTTATAACCCTCGTTTGTCGCATCTTCTGCGAACGGGCTACAATAACTTAGTCTGTGCGATATGGAGGTGAACATGGCTGAAGCTGGTATCGGCGTTGATATCGTCGAGATTTCCCGCATGAAATCAATTCTTGAAAAGACGCCGTCGTTTGCTCGGCGTGTGTTTACCGAAGAAGAGCGTGCGTATTGCGATGCATCATCGCGTCCCGCTGCTCACTATGCGAGCCGCTTTGCTTCGCGCGAGGCGGTACTTAAAGCTCTCGGCACGGGTTTTAGTCAAGGCGTGGGTCGCAAGGATGTTTCGGTTACGCGTGATAAACTCGGCAAACCGAAGGCGCTGCTTTCGGGCCGTGCTCTCGAGATCGCTCAAGAACTGGGTGTTGTTGAGGTCGCTCTTTCCATTACGCTTACAGGAGACTTGGCCGTTGCGAATGCCATCGCGATTACCGAAGATGCTCGGCCTAAGCCAAAAGAGGAAAAGGTGAGCACCAAGAAACGCGTAGCGCAGACATTTAAAGAGGCTCGCTCTGTTTTAGATGAGCTTGAGCAGCTGCAGAATTCAGCATTGACGGAGCACCTGGGCGATGCTTCGCAAGATACGCTAGGAGCATAGATGAAACCGGTTTTGAGTACCGAAGAAGTCGTTCGTCTCGAGGATATCATCGAACGCGAAGGGACTTCGAAGGCCGAGCTTATGGAGCTAGCGGGTGAGTTTGCCGCCAACGAGGTCTTGAAGCTCAATCCCGATCGGGTTCTCGTTCTGGTCGGTTTTGGTAATAATGGCGGCGACGGTTGGGTTGCCGCCGATATCCTGAGCCATAAGGGTGTGGACGTGGATATCGTTTCTCCGGTTGAGCCGGATGAGATTCCTGCTGCTCTGGCACGTCATGTTGCTCGTCGTACTGCCGGCCGCGATGTGCACGTTTGCGTCGGCCCCTCGCGTGACGAACTCGAGGTTTTGATCGATAAGGCCGATGTTGTTGTCGATGCCATTTTTGGTACCGGTTTCCACGGAAATCTGCGTGCGCCGTTCTCCATCTGGATTCCTACGGTCAATGAATGCGCCGATTGTGTCGTATCCATTGATGTTCCCTCGGGCCTGAATGCCGAGACGGGCGTTGTTGATGACGACTGCATTCGTGCCGAGCATACGGTGACGATGATTGCGCCCAAGATTGGTCTGTATAGCGCTGATGGTCCTGAGTATGCTGGCGATTTGATCTGCGGCAATCTTTACGACCGTCTTGACGAGGTCATCGATGATGTCGACCACGCCGCCGAGATTGTCGAGCCCGGTGACTTAGTTGATTACTTTGCCCCACTACCTACGAATATCGATAAGTATTCCCGTGGCTCTGTGCTTATTGTCGCCGGATCTGCGCAATATCCTGGTGCTGCCATTATGGCGGCCAAGTCTGCAGCTCGCGCGGGTGCTGGTTACGTGGCGGTCGCGGCTCCTGATGCCTGCGCCAATCTTATTCGCATGGCACTTCCTTCGATTCCCGTCTTTGCTATTCCGTCTGATTCCCGCGGCTCCTTTGGCGCCGCTGCGCGCATGACTGTGTGCGAGATTGCAAAGAAGTACAGCTGTGTACTGTGCGGTCCCGGTATGACGACATCTGCCGGCGCTATGCAGGTGGTTTCGGGCTTGCTCGAGCTTGATGTGCCGCTTATCTTGGACGCCGATGCACTCAACTGCCTTGCTAAGATTGCCATTGACGGTATTGATAGTAATCCCGAGATGTATCGTCGCGAGCAGCCGTTGGTTATGACGCCGCACTATCGTGAACTTTCGCGTCTGGTTGCCGGTGACGAGGTGAACGACCTTGGTACTGCGATTGCAGCCGCGCAGAAGGTTGTCTGGGCTGCAGGCTCTGACAATCTGGTGGTCATTGCCAAGGGGCCGACGACGGCTATCTGTGGCGTTGAGCGTGTGCTGCTGCCGCTCTCGGGTCCGGCTTCTCTGGCAACTGCCGGTTCGGGTGATGTTCTCGCGGGTATTTTGGCCGGCACGCTTGCCACCATGCGCGACGAGATGGATCGTTGGGAGTTGCTGTATTCGTACGCCGTCGCACTTCACAGCTACGCCGGTTTTGCCGCGGCGACGGAGTATGGTGAGAAGAGCGTCATCGCGACCGATCTTATCGACTTGATCGGTCCGGCCATGGAACTGGCGGCAAAGGATGCGCTCGAAGATCTGGGAATCATGGACGAAGGGTCGGATGACTAATCATGAATAAAGCCGATTTGACGCGCTGGTCCTGGGTCGAGATCGACCGCGGGGCGCTCCGTCGCAACACGAGGGCCTATAAGAACTTGCTGAATCCACGTCAGCGCCTGTGCTGCGTGGTCAAGGCCGATGCTTATGGTCATGGAGCTGTTGAGTGCGCCAAGATCATGTATTCGGCCGGTGCCGACATGTTTGCCGTGGCGACGGTTAACGAGGGCGTTGAGCTCCGACAGGGCGGGATTACGAAACCCATCCTCATCCTAAGCGAGCCGCCTATCGAGGCCATTCCGACGTTGCTCGAGTTTGATATCATGCCCTCGGTCTATACGTCTGACTTTGCTCTTGCGTATGGCGAATGTGCCGTCGCGGCGGGCAAAGTGGGCAAGTATCATCTCGCCATCGAGACGGGCATGAATCGTATCGGCGTTCACTACACGCAGGTGCTCGACTTTGTCCGCGGTATAAATTTCCATCGCGGTATTCAGTGCGACGGCGTATTTACGCACTTCGCCACGGCCGATGAACCTTCGGGCTGGGACTACAAGCTGCAGTGTCAGCGCTTTACCGAGGCCGTTCAGGCCATTAAGGATGCGGGTTTTGAGTGCGGTATCGTGCACTGCGCCAACACGCCGTCCTCGATGCTCGACCCCTCGATGCATTTTGATATGATCCGCGCCGGCGTTGGCTTGTATGGCATGCAGCCGTGCGAGCTGAGTGGCCGCGTGATGCAGCTTGATCCCGTTATGAGCGTCCATGCGCGTGTGACGCGCGTGGCACACCCTGCGATGGGTGAGGGCGTGGGCTACGGTTTTACCTACCGCGTACCGCGTACGCGCGTTCAGATCTGCACGCTGCCGATCGGTTATGCCGATGGCCTATCGCGTACGCTTTCCAATCGTATGGATGTGCTGTATCGCGGCGAGCGTGTGCATCAGGTTGGCAATATCTGCATGGACCAGTTTATGGTCGCCATTCAGTCCAACCCGGCACACGAGATTCCCGAGGCCGAGTATGGTGACGAGATGATCATTGTCGGCCGCGATGGCGATGCCGAGATCACTATGGACGAGATGGCCCGACTGCGCGGAACGATTAACTACGAGGTCGCCTGCGGCTTTGGCATGCGTCTCGACAAGGTCTACGTGTAGGAGCCGCTATGGGCGTCATGCACATCCCCGGCCATACCCATCAGGCACCACGTGAGGTCGCACTCGAGGAAATTGAGGCCGTTCTGGGCGATTGTCACCTCTGCCAGCTCTACCAGTCGCGTCACAATATCGTGTTTGGCGTGGGAAACCCCCGCGCTCGCGTGATGTTTATTGGTGAGGCGCCGGGCCGCAATGAGGATTTGCAGGGCGAGCCCTTTGTGGGGGCGGCAGGCGAGGACCTCAACGGCATTTTGTCGCTGGCGGGGCTCAAACGCGAAGACGTCTACATTGCCAACGTGCTTAAGTGCCGCCCGCCGGGAAACCGCAATCCGCGTCCCGAGGAAGTGCTGGCTTGCTCGCCGTTTTTGCGTGAGCAGATTCGAAGCATCTGGCCCGATATTATCGTGACGCTCGGCAACCCCGCGACACACTTTGTGCTTAAGACCGAGATTGGCATTACTAAGCTGCGCGGCAGGTTCCACCAGATGGGGCATTTTGTAGTAATGCCCACTTTTCATCCGGCAGCAGCGCTGCGCAATCCGGCGTGGCAGGAGCTGCTGGAGGAAGACTTTAAGATGCTGGGCGACTATCTGGAGCGACATCCCGCACCAGAGGACGCCTCGGAATAATAAGGAGCATATATGTCCCTGGAGCGCCTGGGGGTAGGTACTTACAAAACGACTTGCGCTGCCGATACGGAGTACTTTGGCGAGCTAATTGCACCGTGCCTTGAGGACGGCGATGTGCTCATCCTGACCGGTGGCCTGGGAGTGGGCAAAACTCACTTTACCAAGGGCGTCTCGCGCGGGCTGGGCGATGGGCATATGGTTACGAGTCCTACGTTTGCGCTCATGGCCGTTCACGATCAAGGCCGTATTCCGCTGTTTCACTTTGATCTATACCGCCTGGAGCATGCCTACGAGCTCGAGGATACGGGCATTTTCGATGTGCTGGGCTATGAGGGTGCTTGCCTGCTGGAATGGGGCGAACAATTCCAAGACGAGCTGACGGATGAGTATCTTTCGGTGACGCTCAAGCGTGATGAGGGCGACAGCGATGTGCGAACGATAACGCTCGAGGCGCACGGTGACCGCGCAATGGAGCTTTCCCATTTGATTGATAAGGCTGTACAAGATGAGCTTGCATAACGACAACGCGCTGGTGGTGGCGCTCGATACTTCGACCGACATGCTTGCCTGCGCGGCAAGCTGGATTGATGGGCAGACGGGCGAGGCAAAGCTGGTAAGTGGGGACCATTTGTGTCGCCGCCATGCCAACGTGGAGCTCGTGAATACTGTTGATGGCCTACTGAAGCAGACCGGCCTGGATCGCAGCGATGTCGGCTGTTATGTGGTCGGCCGCGGCCCGGGTTCGTTTACGGGCGTGCGTATCGGCATCTCCACCGCAAAGGGTCTGGCACGCGGTGCCAACGTGCCGTTGCTCGGCGTGTCGACACTTGACGCGTGCGCCTGGACGGCATGGAAGGCCGGCGTACGCGGCAAGCTTGGTGTTCTTGCCGACGCCATGCGCGGCGAGGTGTACCCGGCGCTGTATGTGCTGGGGGATGAGGGTCCCGAGCGTCTGTTTGAGCGCGAGCGCGTGGTCAAGGCCGCCGTGGCGCTTGATGAGTGGCGCCAGGCCGCGGACTGGGATCAGGTTCAGCTGACTGGTGACGGTCTCGTGCGTTATGGCAAGCTGCTGGGTGAGGACGAGACGGCGCGCTGCGTGGAGCGAGACCTATGGTGGCCCTCGGGCGAGGGCCTGCTGATGGCGCACACCGCAGGCGATGGCGATCCGGCTCGCGTCTTGCCGATCTATACGCGCCTTTCGGACGCCGAGGAAAACGAGCGCAAGCGCCTGGGCCTTGCCGAGAGCGCGCAGAGTGAGGTGACAGGTGTTGCCGACGAGCTCGCTGGACGTCATCTGCAATTCCGCCCCATGGGCGCGGCGGATGCCGAGGGCGCGAGCGCGCTGGAGACCGCCTGCTTTGAAGGCGCCGGACACGAGGCGTGGACGCCGAGCATGTTCCTGTCCGAGCTGGGCGAGGACGTTGCCGCTCCGCGTAGCTGGTGGGTGGCGCATGACGACGGCCGTCTACTGGGTCTAGCCGGCGGCATGGTCGTCGACGGGGACGTGCAGATTATGGACGTTGCCGTCGATCCGGCGCATCGACGCGAGGGTATCGCCCGCAAGCTGCTGTCGCACGTGAGCTATGACGCGCAGATGCTCGGCTGCACTACGGCTTCGCTTGAGGTCGAGGACGGCAACGAGGGCGCAATTGCACTCTATACCGCCCTGGGCTTTACCGAGGCGGGCCGTCGCCGTGGCTACTACGGTGCCGGCAAGGATGCCATCGTCATGACGGCGCCGCTGCCCCTGGTGCTTCCTCTCGACAATGCCTCGCCCGAGCCAACGGCAGCCGAGCAACGCGTATGGCCGCTGCCTGCGCCCAAGCGCTCTGCCGAGGAACGTGTCGAGATTGAGCGTCGCCGCCTAGTACTCGCTATCGAGAGCTCCTGCGACGAGACGGCGGTGGCGATTATCGATGCGGATGGCAATATGCTGGCCAACCAGGTGTCGACGCAGATTGATTTTCATGCTCGCTTTGGCGGCGTGGTGCCCGAAATCGCCTCGCGCAAGCACGTTGAGGTTATCGTGAGCGTCGTGGACGCGGCACTCGAGGACGCCGCAGCGTCGCTGGGCCTTACGGGCGGAGCCATTGCACCAAGTGAGCTTGCCGCCGTGGGCGTGACGCAAGGTCCGGGCCTGGTGGGTGCCCTGGTGGTGGGTGTTGCCTTTGCCAAGGGCTTTGCGTATGCTGCCGGCAAGCCGCTCGTGTGCGTCAATCATCTGGAGGGTCACCTGTTTGCCAACCTGTTGGCGCAGCCCGACCTCAAGCCTCCGTTTATCTTTACGCTTGTCTCTGGCGGGCATACCATGCTCGTGCACGTAAAGGCATGGGGCGACTACGAGGTACTTGGCGAGACGCTTGACGACGCCGTGGGCGAAGCCTTCGACAAGGTGGCAAAGGCGCTGGGCCTTGGCTATCCCGGAGGCCCCATCATCTCCAAACTTGCCGAGACGGGCAACCCCAAGGCGATCGATTTTCCCCGCGCGCTGAACAGCAGGGGCGATTACCGCTTCTCGCTTTCGGGCCTCAAGACGGCAGTGACGCTCTACATCGAGCAAGAGACCAAGGCCGGGCGCACGATTCACCTGCCCGATCTGGCGGCTTCGTTTGAGGCAGCTGTCTTTGACGTGCAGTACAAGAAGGCCAAAAACGCACTGCACGCTACCGGATGCAAGGAATACTGCATCGGTGGCGGCGTCTCGGCCAACCCGCATCTGCGCGAGATGATGATCAAGAAGCTTGGACGTCAGGGGATTCGCGTAACGGTGCCGCCCTTGTCTGCCTGTACCGATAACGCAGCCATGATCGCGGAGGTCGCTCGCCGTAAATTCGACCGAGGTGAAATCTCGCCGTTCGACGTCGACGCCGATCCAAACATGACGTTGTAGCCGTACGGGTGCGGTCCCCGACCGGAGGGGCCGGATATAAGGTTTCCTGCTCTACAGTCCTGCGCAAGACGAAGGCCACATTAAGTGGCCTTCTTTGCGTGCGGAACTCGCGATAAACCTTATATCCGGCCCCTCCGGTCGGGGACCTTTCTGTATCGATATAGCTTCTGAGCTGGTTTGGCGTCGACAACGTCCAGCAAGGTTAACAAGCCAGCGTCGAATTTCCGGCGTGCTTTAGCTGAAAGAAAAAGATGGTGTGCGGAGCTTTGCTCCGCATTTGGGATGGGAGCCCCCGAGAGCGGCGGGAGCCGGGCGGCGCACATGAACTTTATCGCGAGTTCCGCACGCAAAGGAAAGCACTTAATGTGCTTTCCGTCTTGCGCAGGACTGTAGAGCAGGAAAGTTCATGTGCGCCGCCCGGCTCCCGCCGATCTCGGGGGCATCTCTCATGCAAAAACTTTTGTCGGGTAAAGTCCGAGGTCAGTGGCGTTTTATACCGAGAAATTCAAAAAAGTGGAAAATTCATTACATATTTGCGTTGACTTTAGGTAACTAAAGTTTCATACTCCTTTTCAACCACTGGGGGATGTGAACACGCACGGATCGTTCGCATCATGATTGAAGAGGATTTCTTAGACATGTTCACGCATCAGCTAAACATTATCAGCGTAGTAATTATCTGATGCGGGTTAGCACATACAGCTAGCCCGTACGATAACGGGCGGCTGATGAAGATGAGGGCCGTCGAGCGCAACCGACGGCCCTCATTTTTTATGTCTGGGAAGTTCTTTTTAGAGGAGGAAATGTAATGAACGGAGTTTTGCTCATGGTTGTGGCCGCGGCGGTGCTCGCCTGCGGCTATCTGGGCTATGGTCGCTGGCTGGCCAACAAGTGGGGCGTTGACAAGGATGCCCTCACGCCGGCCAAGCGCATGAAGGACGGCAACAGCTTCTCGCCCGTCTCCGCCTTCACCGCGTTCTCGCACCAGTTCAGCTCGATCTGCGGTGCCGGCCCTGTTACGGGTACGATCGTCGCCATGGCCTTTGGCTGGCTGCCCGTCGTGCTCTGGGTCCTCGTCGGCGGCATCTTCTTTGGCGCCGTCCACGACTTTGGCGCCCTGTACGCCTCGATGAAGAACAACGGCAAGTCCCTGGCTCAGCTCATCGAGAAGTACATCGGCAAGACCGGCCGTCGCCTGTTCCTGCTGTTCTGCTGGCTGTTCTGCATCATCGTCATCGCCGCCTTCACCGACATGGTTTGCAAGACGTTCATGTTCACCCCGGCCGTTGATGCTTCTGGTGCTGCTACCGGTGCCATCGACTTCACCAAGTCCTATGCCGCCGGCTGCGCTGGTACCATCTCCATCCTGTTCACCTTCGTCGCTATCGCCTTTGGTTGGGCCCAGAAGAAGTTCAACCTTACCGGTGCTGCCGAGTTCGTCACCGGCGTGGTCCTCATGGTTCTCATGTTCGCCGTCGGTATGCAGTTCCCGGTCTACCTGGATAAGTTCCAGTGGTTCGCCGTCGTCATGGTCTACCTGGTCTTCGCTGGCGCTATGCCCATCCAGATGCTCAAGACCCCGCGTGACTACCTCACTTCCATCATGATGATCGTCATGATCGTCTGCGCTGTCCTCGGCATCGTCGTCTTGGGCGTCAACGGTCAGGCTACTATCACCGCTCCGGTCTTCACCGGCTTCTCCACTGCCTCCGGCATGATGTTCCCGGTCCTGTTCGTCTCCGTCGCTTGCGGTGCTCTCTCCGGTTTCCACAGCCTCGTTTCTTCCGGCACCTCTTCTAAGCAGGTCGAGAAGGAGCAGGACGCCGTCAAGGTCGGTTACGGCGCCATGATCGTCGAGTCCTTCGTTGGCATCCTTGCCATCATCGTCGCCGGCATCATGTTCTCCGATATGAACACCGCCGGTACTGGCGCTCTCAACGCCGGTGTCGCTTCCACCCCGTTCCAGATCTTCGCCGCCGGCATCTCCCGCGGTATGCAGGCCTTCGGTGTTGACGGCACGCTCGCTACCGTCTTCATGACCATGAACGTCTCCGCTCTGGCCCTGACCTCGCTCGACGCCGTCGCCCGCATCGCCCGCACCTCGTTCTCCGAGTTCTTTGCCCAGACCAACGACGCCCTGGCCATCGAGTCCAAGGCCGGCTACATGAAGGTCCTCGGCAACCCCTGGTTCGCCACGGTCGTCACCCTGCTTCCCGGTCTCGCCCTCGCTTTTGGTGGCTATGCCAACATCTGGCCGCTCTTTGGTGCTTCCAACCAGCTGCTCGGCGGCATGACCATGATCACCCTCGCCGTGTTCTGCAAGTGCACCGGCCGCAAGGGTTGGATGCTCTACGTGCCCGTCGTCTTCCTGCTCTGCTGCACCTTCACCTCGCTGGTCCAGAGCGCCATGGGCTGCATGACCGCCGTCCAGGCCTACGGTTTCTTCGGTACCATCCCGGCTACCGCCACCACGGCCGCCGTCTCCGTCGCCGCCACCAAGGGCCTGCAGCTCGTCTTTGCCGTCCTGCTGATGGTCCTGGGCCTCATCGTTGCCGTTAACTGCCTCAAGGAGTTCTTCGGCAAGGAGGCCGGTTCCATGCCCGACGAGGAGCCCGAGTGGTCCGAGATGGGCAAGGCCGAGTATGGCCGCACTGCTGCTGCCGAGGCTCCTGTCGACGCCGAGGCCGCCAAGGCTTAGTCGACCTGACGAGTTGAACGTCACATCTATATGACTCGGAAAGACCGGGTCCGCGACTTCGCGGGCTCGGTCTTTTTTCATGCAAAAGCGGGTGACGCTCGAGTGTTCTCGCAGATGTTTTGCGTGGATAAGGGCGCGCGTTGTACCATATAGACGTATATGTGTGCATATGAAAGGGGCCCCGTGGCCAAGACGGTATATTCCGATAACCAACAAAATGTCGATGCTCTGGCTGAGCGTCTGAGCGGACAAACGTCGCTTTCTGCCGAGCGGGCAAAGCTGGTTGCCTACGACCTGCTTTGCCGCAAGGCACTCAAGATTAAGTCGAGCGCGCTGGCGCAGATTTTCCGCTCCGTCGATAAGGAATGTGACACCAAGGCGATGCGCGATGAGCTTATCGCGGCAAATATCGTGACCAAGATCGAGGGTAGCGGCATTAACGGGCGCCCGGCGTTCTATGCCATCAATGCCGAGATCCGCGATGCCCAGGAGCAGCCTGCCGAGTCCGTCGAGGATTTTGTCGTCGAGGATTCCGCTGACGTGCCTGCTGTGGAAGAAGTTGCCCCGCGTGAGCATGTCGATACCGATGAGTTGCTCGATGAGAACGTCGTGCGTGCCTTTACGGCCAAGGCAGGACGCGGCGGTTTTGGCGGGGGCGGCAAGCGCGATGCACAGCGCCGCGCCCAGCAGGAGCGCTTCCGTCGCGCCGTTGCTCGAAAGGGCGAGACGGATGCCGAGGCTGTTGAGACCGAGGCTGCTGCCGAGTCGCAGAAGCCCACGAAGGAGCAAAAGCCCGTGGAGGCCCAAGAGCCCAAGCGCCGTCGCGGCGCTCACTTTAAGGCTGCACAGCAGGATGCCGCGCGTGAGGTCGAAGAGTCTTCTGAGGTTGCAGACGATGTTGAGGAGTCTGCCAAGAAGGCTCCGGGTTCATGTCGTCCCGGACGTGGTTTTGCGGGGCGCGCGTATCCCGTAAGGCGTCAGGAGAAGAGCGAGCCGGCTTCGACCACTCAGGACGAGAAGGACGAGAAGGCCGTTGAGCCGGCGGCTCGCGAGCAGAAGCCTGTTGAGCCGCAGCTTGAGGTTGATGCCGAGGCCAAGGGCCAGCAGCCTACTGATGAGCAGGCGGAGCAGGGCGCGTCGAGCAAGCCTCGCCGCCGTCGCCATCGTGGGGGCCGCAGTTCCCATGCCGAGACTGCAGCCGAGAAGACCACGCCGCAGGACGAGGATGCGAAGGTCGAGGTTTCTTCGGGGCAGCCTAAGCGCCAGCCGGCGAAGGAGAGCAAGTCCGATCGTCCGCAGAAGCAGGCGCCTATGCCGAAGCGCGAGCGCAATTCCCAAGGCGATTCTAAGCGCAAGTCTCAGAAGAAGCCGGAGTCTACCGCAGCAGATACTGCTGCCCAGCAGCCCAAGTCGGCAGTCCACGGCGAGGTCTCGGCGTTTGCCCTTGCCCGCGTTTTAGGCAGGCAGCTGCTCAAAGTTGTCCCTACGCCTACGGCGCTCTCTAAGATCAAGGAGCAGCAGACACAGATCGTAAAGGTTGAGGGCAAGGACGGCAAAAAGGCTCCGCAGCGCACTCAGCACAACGAGATGTCCAACCGCAAGATTGCCGAGGAAATCGCAATCATCCAGGCTTGGATCGAGCAGAACCGAGGTGCCGATACGCCGGTTGCCTCGCGCCGCCAGCGTGCCTACCAGATCTTTAACGACGAGAAGGCTTTTGACGGCAAGCACGGTGAGCGCCTGATCAGACGTATGACCGAAAAGGGCATCAGCATGCAGGCGATCAAGGTCGCCCCCAATCGCCCCGTGCACTTTACGGGCTTCTTTACGCTGGGTGCCGACAAGCCGTTCATTATGGTCGAGAACCTGGATACCTATGACGAGATCGTCAAGCTCCTGCGCGGACGCAAACATGCCAAGCTCTTTGGCATCAAAGTGGGCGGCGTGATTTTTGGCGGCGGCTGCAAAGCGAGCGTCTCGCACGCACTGGATGATTATCTGGCCGAGATTGGCTATCGCTTTAACTACGTCTACTACGTGGGCGATATCGATCGCGAGGGCGCGCGCATCGTCGAGCAGGCTCGCAATGCCAATGTGGTTGAGATTCGCCTGCATGCCGGCATGTACCGTGCCATGCTCGCCGAGCATAAGCGTCGCGTGAAGGCCGGCGGCGAGTGCGAGCCCGCGGCTGCCAACCAGGGCGTGCCGCAGAACCTGGCGGCGACGATCAAGGATCTGCCCATGGTTACGCGCGTGCAGTTCCGCAACGTGCTGCGCGAGGGCGGGCGCATTCCGCAGGAGATTCTGATGACCGCAGACTATCGGGATGGCGACTCGGGAAGCTTCGACCGCATGCTGAACAACTAGATTCCGCCGTTCTACCGAACGGCGGTCTTCCTGACGCTGCGAGGGGCCCTGGCACGGCAATCTGACGTTCAACTTCGGCGGCGCGACCAGAAGGTCAGCGCCGCCTTGTTTCACGTCACCTTGCCATACCAGGACCCCTCTCGCTCATATGACCCAATCCGCTGTCAAGAGCCACAATGGCCCCGCCGACCGCTTGCAATCGGTCGGCGGGGCCTG
>NZ_JBBNPD010000024.1:0-8508 GCF_040097075.1 Collinsella sp. CLA-SR-H006
GTCGCAGCCCCGACCCGCGGCCACGAGCGGGGGCTCCTATCTTTTTAGTGCCCTCGGATTGGGTCATAGTGTCTGTCTAAGCTCGGTATCGATCGCGGTATTTGCAAGAGTATGATCTCGTGTGGTCTGCCACTCGGTTTTCAATCGGCTGCCTATTCGATCTCGAACGTGCTGATCCAGGTGTCGGTTAATTCGTTTGGCGCCGATGTCACGACTGCTTGGGGTCTATCTGGGCGCCTGGATGGCATTATCTGGATGGTGACCGAGGCGCTCGGCGTATCGATCACTACGTTCTCGGCGCAGAACTTTGGCGCGCGCAACTACGAGCGCATGCGCAAGGGCTACCATACGTCGCTCGTGCTGTCGTTTATGCTCATTGGTGGCCTGTCTGCCGTGCTGCTGGTGTTCTCGGGCCCGCTGTCGCGTTTGTTTGTCGACGATGCTTCGATTTCGGCGTACACCACGACTATCCTCCATTTCATTGCGCCGTTCTATACGATTTTCTCGATTATCGAGAACGCCTCGGGTTCCATCCGCGGCGCCGGCGTGAGTTTGCAGCCTATGATGCTCACCATCTTTGGCACCGTTGTCTTGAGGGTGATCTGGGTGTTTGCGATCATGCCCTTCGATCCGTCGCTCGAGCATCTACTGCTGGTTTACCCCGTAACCTGGCTCATCACCGCAACCATGTTCACCATCTACCACCACAGCGGCAACTGGCTAGGTCGCGCCACCGCCTAGCTCATCCGTCAGATACCCCTGATAAGTTGCGGTGAAATAGTTCCTGAAAAGCCCTTGCGGACCGTCAAACAAGTACTATTCCACCGCAACTTCCTTATGAGCTGTAGGTGTTGGCGGAAAACGAATCAATTAGTATTCGATGCCTTGGCGGGCTAGGAGGCCTTCGTCGAAGTAGTGTTTGATGGGACGTATTTCGGTGACTAAGTCCGCGAGGTCGGCCAACGGCAGCAGCCCGCGGCCGGTGAGCACGAGTTCCGTGGTGGCGGGCTTTATCGCGATCAGCGCTTCGACATCCTCGCGTGTCACGAAGCCGCGGCGCATGGCCTCGCCGAGTTCGTCCAAAATCAGAACGTCGACCTGTGATATCTGCTCGCATGCGAGCTCCATGATCTGTGCGGCGCAAGCCTCGGGCGTGTCGCGGTCAGCTTGTACGATGCGCAGCCCCAGGCGCGGCGCGGCATCGTGTTCGGCGCAGTGCAGTTTCTTGGCAAACTGCAGCCTAAGAACGTCGAGCCCGTAGCCCGTCGCGCGCAGCGCGAGCCCCAGCGCAGCCGTCGTCTTGCCCTTGCCGTCGCCTGTATAGATTTGAACCTTGCCGACTTACAGTGATGCCATCTCTGTCCTTTCGTGCCCGGCGTCGGTTTATCGCCGTCCGGGTTGGGTATTCTAGAAAGCATTATCAACCCCAGTAGATGGAGTTCAAGCAGATGGAGATGGATGACAACAAACGTAGACGGAATATGATTCTCTACGTGCTCATCGCCTTCGTCGTCTACCTCGTGCTCTCGACCGTTCTGTTCCCCAACATCGGTCACACGCAGCAGATTACGAAGACCGATTACTCGACGTTTGTCAAAGCGCTCGATAAGAAGAGCGTCGACAAGGTCGAGTACAACACGGACGATTACTCGATTTATTACACCAAGAAGGGCGAGGACGAGAACATCGCCTACAAGACGACCGGTGTGCCGAATGACGCGGGCTTTACCGATCGCGTGCTTGAGTCTGGCGCTTCGCTGGAGTCGGTCGTTCCCGATAAAAACTCGGGTTTGATGACCTACTACCTGCTCACACTCATTCTTCCCATGGCGATTTTCTTCCTCATCGGTTGGTGGCTCAACCGCCGCATGAAGAAGGCTATGGGCGATGACGGCCCGTCGATGAACTTTGGCGGCGGCGGTTTTGGCGGCGGCGGACTGGGTAAGTCCGGCGCGCGCGTGATCGCCTCCAAGGACGTGGGCGTGACCTTTAAGGACGTCGCCGGTCAGGAAGAGGCCAAGGAGTCTCTCAAGGAGGTCGTCGACTTTCTGGAGAAGCCGCAGCGCTACGAGGAGATCGGCGCCAAGCTGCCGCGTGGTGCTCTCCTTGTTGGCCCTCCGGGTACCGGTAAGACCCTGCTTGCCAAGGCTGTTGCCGGCGAGGCCGGTGTTCCGTTCTTTAGCATTTCGGGCTCTGAGTTCGTTGAGATGTTTGTCGGTCGCGGCGCTGCTAAGGTTCGTGACCTGTTTAAGCAGGCCAAGGAAAAGGCACCGTGTATCGTCTTTATCGATGAGATCGATACCATCGGTAAGAAGCGCGATGGCGGCGGCTTTAGCGGCAACGACGAGCGCGAGCAGACGCTCAATCAGTTGCTGACCGAGATGGATGGCTTCGATAACCATAAGGGTATCGTTGTCCTTGCCGCAACCAACCGCCCCGACAGTCTCGATCCCGCTCTACTGCGCCCCGGTCGTTTTGACCGCCGCATCCCCGTCGAGCTGCCCGATCTGACCGGCCGCAAGAACATCCTCGAGCTGCATGCCAAGAGCGTGAAGACCGAGCCGCCGATCGACCTGACCGCGATTGCCCGCGCCACGCCCGGTGCCTCGGGCGCCGACCTGGCCAATATCATCAACGAGGGCGCCCTGCGCGCCGTTCGCGAGGGTCGCAAGCGTGCAACCCAGGACGACTTCGAGGAGTCGGTGGAGGTCGTCATTGCCGGCCAACAGCGTAAGTCCACGGTGCTGTCCGACCACGAGAAGCAGGTCGTTTCTTATCACGAGATCGGCCATGCCATCGTTGCCGCTCGCCAGAAGGGCTCTGCGCCGGTCACGAAGATCACCATCGTGCCGCGCACGAGCGGTGCTCTTGGTTATACCATGCAGGTCGAGGAGGACGAGCGCTTCCTGACGACGCGCCAGGAGGTCTTGGACAAGCTCGCTGTCTATTGCGGTGGCCGCGCAGCCGAGGAGCTCATCTTTGGAGAGATGACGACCGGCGCCGCCAACGACATCGAGCAGGCCACCAAGCTCGCCCGTAATATGGTGACGCGCTTTGGTATGTCCGACGAGTTTGGCATGATGGCGCTCGGTACCGTGCAGAACGCGTATCTCAATCAGGACACGTCGCTCACCTGCGCCCCCGGTACGGCCGAGCGCGTGGACGCGATTGTCGCCAAGCTGATCGAGGATGCGCACGACCGCGCTTTGCAGATTCTGAAGGAGAACAAGTTTAAGCTCCACGAGCTGGCTCGTTATCTGTATAAGAAGGAGACCATCACGGGCGAGGAGTTCATGAACCTCCTCACGCGCGAGAATCCGCTGATGCCCAAGCAGCAGTAAAGCCGCGGCCGAGCCAGTAAACGCCGACGCCCCATTTGAGCAGCTTTCTCAAATGGGGCGTTTTGCTTGAGAGGGATGGAAATGAAGATCGTGGTGAGCGCCTGCTTGATGGGCGAGAGCTGCAAGTATAACGGGCTCGACAACTACCATCGCGAGTTGGTCGAGGCCTGCGAGCGTACAGGGACCGAGGTCCTCTTGGTGTGCCCTGAGGTCTTTGGGGGCCTGCCCACGCCGCGCAAGCCGTCCGAGATTGTGAACGGAGAGGTTCGTACCTGCGAGGGCATATCGGTCGATCGCGAATTTCGCCTGGGTGCCCAACGAGCGCTCGATATGTGCGAGCAGGCGGGCGGGCCGGAAGAGATCGCCGCGTGCATCCTGCAGGACCGTAGTCCCTCGTGCGGCGCGGGTCGCATCTACGACGGAACATTCAGCGGCACCCTTACGGCGGGCAACGGCGTCTTCGTTGATTTACTGCTCCGCCACGGTTATCGCGTGATCCCGGCTAGCGAGTTCGACCCCAGCATGCTGGAGCAATAAAAAACCACCACAAAGGTGCTGCTCCCTTGTGGTGGTTTTGGCCTGGGTCTAGAGCGTGTGGCCGTAGGCGTTGGCGGCCTTGATGGCGGCGGCGAATTTTTCGTCGGTGAAGGGCTCCGGGTTGCCTTGCTTCCACTCGTTGGTGGCGTGCGCGTGCTCGCACAGGGCAGGGATATCGGTCTCGGAAAGCCCGACCTGCTCAAGCGTTACGGGCAGCCCCATCTGCTTGTTGAAGTCAGCATAGCGCTTAAGGTTCTCGGTGTCGCCCGTGTAGGCGAACAACACCAGCACGCCCAGGCTTACGACTTCGCCGTGCAGGTAGGTGCCCTCACGCGGAATGCTGCAGGCGGCGTTGTAGAACGCGTGCGCCACGCTCGAGTTGTAGTAGTAATCGTTCTGGTTGGTCAGGTTCGAGACATAGCCCGTGTTGACCACGATGTCGAGCGCGATCTGCTTGACGGCCTCGCTCGACAGATTCTGACGAACGTCCTCAAGACCCTGAACACCGTAGGTAAACAGCGGCTCGGAACAGGTGTGGGCAAGAGCCAGGCCAAGGCCGGCGGTGTGCTCCAGGTCGCCGGCGCTCGTGGCGTACTCGACTTCGGGCTGCTTGGACAGGGCGTCGCCCACGCCGGCCCAGAAGTACTCCGCCGGAGCCTCGGCGATGATCTTGGGATTGATGAAGATGTGCGCCGGTCGGTTGGGGTACGAATAGCCCTCGAGCGATCCATCGTCGTTGTAGACGACGGCAATGGCGGTCGCGGCGGAACAGTTAGAGCAAATCGTCGGCACCGTAAAGACAATCTTCTTGAGCTCGATTGCCGCTGTCTTGACGGTGTCGAGTGCCTTGCCGCCGCCACAGGCGATAAGCACGTCTGCCTGCTGGCAAGCGGGGGAGTTCACGACCTTGGCGATATTGGCGCGCGTACTGTTGGTGCCGTAGACGCGCGTCTCCAGAATCTCGACGTCGGTACCTTCAAGCGCCGCCTCGATGCCCGGCAGCGCCGCAGCTAGGGCTCGCTTGCCACCAATGATGGCGACTTTCTTCGCGCCGTACTCCGCCAGTGCGGCGGGCAGCTCGGTAAAGCAATCCTCGCCGACGGTGTAGTCGCTCATTCCGATTGTGCGCATGGCAGCCTTCTTTCGTTAGTTAAAGTGCTTTCAGGTATTTTGCTCCTAGAGAAGGCTAACGACCACGAGAAATTTCTTACGTATGAAACCAGTGTTGAGGGTTTTTCGCCGGCGCGGAACGTGCTAGCATACTCCGCATAAGCGTTGATGGGGACGAGTAGTCGGCCGTCCGCATGCCACAGAGAGCGGGGAGCGCTGAGAACCCGTGCATGCGACCGATGAAAATCACCCCGGAGCTGCGGTCCCAACGGACGTGCCGCGCAGGCACGTCTTAGTAGATATCGCCGAGATGGTCGTCGATACAGGCCAGCCGAGTAACGGATGCGAGCGCGCGAATACGCGGGCGAGGGCATCTAAGCTGGGTGGTTAAACGAAGAGCTTTTACGGGCGTATAGCCCGTTTTGTGGCGCTTCGTCCCAGCTTGTAGGGACGGGCGCTTTTTTGGTGCCCAACGGGCGTGCGCGCCCACGACATGAAAGGGGTACCGTGGCAAACGAGTACAAGCAGACGATGAATCTGCCCAAGACCGGTTTTCCCATGCGTGCCGGTCTTTCCAAGTCCGAGCCCAAGCGACTCAAGGACTGGCAGGACAACAAGGTCTACGAGCAGGTTCTGAAGAAGAACGAGGGTCACAAGAAGTTCGTGCTGCACGACGGCCCTCCGTACGCCAACGGCCCGATTCACATCGGCCACGCCATGAACAAGATCTCCAAGGACATGATCAACCGTTACTGGATGATGCAGGGCTATGAGGTTCCCTATGTCCCCGGTTGGGACTGCCATGGCCAGCCGATCGAGCATAAGGTCGAGGAGAAGCTCGGCACCGAGAAGTTCAACCAGACCTCCACGGCTAAGATCCGCGAGCTTTGCAACAAGTTCGCCGTCGAGAACATCGAGCTGCAGAAGGCCGGCTTCCGTCGCCTGGGCGTGCTCGGCGACTGGGATAACCCCTACCTGACGCTCTATCACCAGCATGACGCTGCCGACATCGAGGTCTTCAAGGCCATGTTCGATAAGGGTATGATCTATCGCGGTCACAAGCCCGTCCATTGGTGCAAGCACTGCCACACCGCACTCGCTGAGGCCGAGATTGAGTACTCCGACGAGACGAGCCCGTCCATCTTCGTGCGCTTTGAGATGACCTCCAAGCCCGCAGGCCTCGAGAACTTCGACGGCCCGGTCGACTTTATCATCTGGACGACCACGCCGTGGACCATCCCCTCCGACCAGGCAGTTTCTCTCAAGCCCGGCGCCGCCTATGTCGCCGTTGAGCACGAGGGTCGTGCCGAGGTCATGCTCGAGGACCTGGCTCCCAAGTGCTGCGAGGAGTTTGGTTGGGAGTACGCCCCGGTTATGGTCGACGGTAAGCCCTATGTGGTTCCCGCCGAGACCTTCCACCACATCCACTACAAGCAGCCGATCTTTGATGGTGTTGAGGGCGTGGCGCTGCTGGCCGATTACGTCGGTGTCGATGACGGTACCGGTATCGTCCACAACTCGCCCGGCCACGGCGTCGACGACTACTTTGCCTGCCTCAAGGAGGGCATTACCGACATCTGCATGCCGGTCGATGACGACGGCAAGTTCTACACCGGCGAGGAGTTTGGCACCGGTGGCCCCTTCAGCGGTATGGATACCGATGAGGCCAACCCGCACATCATCGAGTTCCTGCGCGAGCGCGGCACCCTGGTCCTCGAGAAGAAGATCACGCACAGCTATCCGCACTGCTGGCGCTGCAAGCACCCGGTGCTCTTCCGTGCTACCGACCAGTGGTTTGTCTCTATGGACAAGACCGGTTTGCGTGAGCAGGCTGGCAAGGAGGTTCGCGAGAACGTCAAGTGGTATCCGGCTCACGCCGCCAACCGCATTGGCGCCATGGTCGAGCAGCGTCCCGACTGGTGCATCAGCCGTCAGCGCAACTGGGGCGTGCCTATCCCCAGCTACACCTGCGCCGACTGCGGCGAGAAGGTCATGAACGACGCCACGCTCGACGCCGTCATCAAGCTCTTCCACGAGAAGGGCTCCGACGCCTGGTTCACCGACGCTCCCGAGAGCTACCTGGGTGAGGCCTGCGTCTGCCCCAAGTGTGGCGGCCATCACCTCAAGGCCGATAAGGACATCCTCGACGTGTGGTGGGATTCCGGCGTGTCCTGGAAGGCCGTCTGCGAGTATCGCCCCGAGCTTGAGTACCCGGCTGACGTGTATCTCGAGGGCTCCGACCAGCATCGCGGTTGGTTCCAGAGCTCGCTGCTCACTTCGGTGGGCGCCAACGGCCATGCTCCCTACAAGGCGGTCGTCTCGCAGGGCTTCACGCTCGACGGCCAGGGCCGCAAGATGTCCAAGTCGCTCGGCAACGTCATCGACCCCAATAAGGTCTGTGACGAGATGGGCGCCGACATCATCCGCCTGTGGGTTGCTTCCGTTGACACCAGCTCCGACGTGTCCATCGACCACGAGATTCTTGCCCGTACGTCCGATGCCTACCGTCGTTTCCGCAACACGCTGCGCTTCCTGCTTTCCGAGCTCGAGGGCCAGTTTGAGCCTGAGACCGACGGTGTCGCCTTTGCCGACCTGCTGCCGCTCGACAAGCTCATGGTTGCCCGTCTGACCCAGGTTCAGGCCGAGGTCGACGACGCTTACTCTTGCTACGAGTTCCCGCGCGCTTACCGTGCGCTTTATGACTTCGTGGTTACCGAGCTTTCCAACGTGTATCTCGACGCCCTGAAGGACCGCCTGTACTGCGACAAGCCCGGCTCGCTCGAGCGCCGCAGCGCCCAGACCGTGCTTGCCGAGCTCTTCTCGATGCTCATGCGCGACCTGCAGCCGATCCTGTCCTACACGGTCGACGAGGCCATGGCCTATGCGCCCGCCGGCTGCGTCGATCACCAGAAGTACGCCGCGCTGCTCGATTGGTACAAGTCGCCCATCACAATCGACGAGGCCAATGAGTTCGAGGGCGTGCTCGAGGCTTCGCTCGAGCTTCGTAGCGCCGTGACCAAGGCCCTCGAGGATGCCCGCTCCGCCGGCACCTTCACTAAGAGCCAGCAGGTCCGCGTCAAGGCGGTCGTTCCCGCCGAGATGTATGCGCTGCTGACCGGCGACAAGGCCGTCGACCTGGCCGAGTTCTACATCGTCTCCGATGTTGAGCTGACTCAGGGCGAGGAGCTTTCCGTTGCTATCGAGGCTGCCGATGGCGAGTGCTGCGACCGTTGCTGGAACTACCGCACCACCGTCGGCGAGTACAACGGCCACGCGCATATCTGCAAGCGCTGCGCTGACGCGCTGTAAGTTACGGCGTTCGTAGAACGCCGTAACCTACCGACGCTGCAAACGCCCCTAAGCGGCAATCTGACGTTCAATCGTCGGTCGCGTACCAAAGTACGCTTCCCTCCTCTTTCACGTCACCTTGCTCGCTTAGGGACGTTTTCGCTCATATGACCCAATCCGCTGTCAAGAGCCACAATGGCCCCGCCGACCGCTTGCAATCGGTCGGCGGGGC
>NZ_JBBNPD010000025.1:0-7285 GCF_040097075.1 Collinsella sp. CLA-SR-H006
TGAGCTCGTCCCAGGTGCCGCCGACGCCCATCAGGAACACGGCGTCGTAGCCCTCGTCGGCGACCTTGTCGGCGAGCTCGATCATCTTCTTGCCGGTCTCATAGACGTTCTTGCCGTCCTCGAGATAGCCCTCCTGGCTAAAGTGCATGATCTCGATCTTCTCGGTTTCCTTCATGGCTTTTCCTTTCTGTCCTGCACGCGACTCTATACATCGCGTTTCTTTTCGATACCAATTATAGACATACACCTAAGGTGTTTTTAATACCACTTATCAATCTGTTCCAATCCTCGGTGAACGGTCGAAATTCTCTGGTGAGTGGTATTAAATTAGAATTGAATGTATAGCTAACACCTCTGGCGCCTCCCTTGTGTGACAAAGAACAGCGTTCCTACCAGCGCAATAATGGTCGATGCCCCAAATAGCACCGCTTGGACGCCCAAAGCCTCCGCCAAAAAAGGAGCCGCCAGCAGCGGCAGCACGCCGGCGCTCATCAGGCCAAAACGCACAAAGCCGGTAATGCGCCCCAGGTATTTGATGTCGGCACGCTCCTGAATCAAGATCATCTGCAGCGGCTCCAGGAACCCCCAGGCCAGACCGTTAATCGCCTGACCGATAATCGCGACCCCCAGCATATCGGTGCCCACGTACACCATGGACCCAATGCCCACGGCCATGAGCGCGCCGAGCAGCAATCGCAGGTTGACATGGCGAGCAGAAAGCTTGGTCAGGATGAACGCACCCACCGAGGAAGTGAGGCCCACGACCGAGGACAACCAGCCCAGCCAGACGATATCCACGTTGAGTACATCACGGTAGAACAACGACTCCAGCGAATCGAACGCGCCAAACGCAAAGAAACCCAAAAAGCCCGAGATAAAGATGAGGCGCAAGTCGTGGTCGCGAAACGTAAGTCGCGCACCCTCGGCCATGCCGCCCAGAATACCGCCCTTCGGCTTCTCCCCTTTTGCGGGAGCAACACACTCGTGACAGCCCAAGGAGAGCACGGCCGCCACACCCATCATGCCCGCCATGAGCAGATAAACCGATTGCGTGGCAAAACAGCTCACGATGGCACCGCCGAGCAGCGGGCCAGCGGTATAGGCGATATTGCTGTAGAACACCATGAGGCCGTTCACGCGGGTACGACCCTCGGTGGTCGACTCCAGGTATCCCGGAAACGCATGCGTGCAGGTGTTGATAAAGCCGCCCGCAAGTCCCAAGACGCACGCGGCAAACACAAGCCCGGGGACAGACAACGGCGCTAACCCCACGCCAAGCGATAGCACTGCCGTAATCACGCACGTCACAAACGACGTCCGGCGCGGTCCAAAGCGATCGATGACCGAGCCCGACACCATATTGCCCACCGACGTCATAAGATTGCGCGCGAGCGTAATGGCGGCAACCAAAAAGGCCGTGCCGGCCAGATCATACGTGGCCGCACCGATAAGCCCCAAAAAGTAGACCGCGTTGTTGGCGCACCACTGCAGGGACTCAATAAGAATCAGCCTGACCTCTGCCGGCGTCAGGCGCATTGCTTCGCGACCCTTCGCGAACATACGAACTCCTTCTATACAAAAAGGGGATGGAGAGCATAGGCCTGCTCCATCCCCTTTCCAGGTTGCAACGAAAATCTATGCAGCCGGGCCCTTACGCCAGCACGCCGAAGAACGCGCCGATGATGCCCACGACCATGGTGGCCACGATCAGCACCATGGGGTTGATCTTCTTGGACAGCAGCCAGTAGTACAGCCAGAAGGCGATCATGCCGAGCATGCCGGGCATGATGCCGTCCAGGATGTCCTGGAGGGTCTGGGCGTCCTCGCCCGAGCCGATGGCCACCGGGATACTGGCCCAGAACATGTCCTTGCACATGGCGCCCACGACCATGACGCCCACGATTCCCACGCAAGTCATGATCTTCTGCATGAGGCCGGTCCTCTGGGCCTCGTCCAGGAAGCCCACGCCCAGCTCGTAGCCCTTGACGGCGCCCCAGATGCGCAGCGCGAAGCCGGGGACGTTGTAGATGAGCAGGAAGGCGATGGGGCCGAAGGGGTTGCCGGCCTGGCACAGGCTGATGCCCACCGCGGCGGCGACCACGCGCAGCGTCGACAGGAAGATGGAGTCGCCGATGCCGGACAGCGGACCCATGAGGGCGGCCTTGACGTCGTTGACGCTCTCGGGCTCGATCTCGCCGCGGGCGACCTTCTCCTCCATGGCCATCGCGATGCCGCCGACGAACGGGGCGAACTGGACGGTGATGTTGAAGAACGCGCAGTGGCGGTGCAGGGCCGCGGCGTAGTCGTCGGGGCGGCCGGCGTAGATCTTCTTGAGCATGTTGGCGACCATCAGGCAGAAGGCGATGTTCATCTGCTTGTAGTAGGTCCAGGAGAACTCCATGCCCAGGGCGCCGACGTTGACGGCGCTCTTGACGAGGTCGGAGCGCGTGATCTTGTTCTCGGGACTAGAAGTCATCGTCCTCATCCCCTTCCGCGGAGAGCTGGGGCTGGGCTCCGCCCAGGCCGAGCAGGTCGAACTTGTCGATGCCGATGATGATGGCGATCAGGGCGACGCCCAGGACGGGCACGTTGGCGTAGGAGCACAGCAGGAAGCCCAGGAAGTAGAAGGGCACGAGCTGCTTGGTGAGCACCAGGCGGCCGAGCATGGCGAAGCCCATGGCAGGCAGGATGTTGGCGGCAACGCCGCAACCATCAATGATGAAGGACGGGACGAAGTCGAGCAGGCCCTGGATGGCATCGGAGCCCAGATAGAAGGCGCCGCCGCACAGCAGGAAATACTCAAGGCAGCCCCAAAGACCCATGCTCCAATGAACGGCGTAAATGCCTTTAAGGTTTCCCTTGAGGGCGAACCTGTCTGCCATATCGACAAACACGGTGAACAAGGCACTAGTAATGTTGCCGATCGTCAGCGAAAGGACAGCGATGGGCATGGCGAGCGCGATGGCCGTCTCGGTACCCTGACCGAGCTGAATGGCAAACGCGCAGGCGAGCACGCCGCCGATGGTTTCGTTAGGCGGCACGTAGGCGCCGATGGAAACCGAACCCATGAACAGCAGCTCCAGGCTGGCGCCGACGGCAAGACCAGTCTGCAGGTCCCCCAGCACCAGGCCCACGAGCGGGCACAGGACGATGGGGCGGAACGCGTAGAGGGTGCCGAGCTGGTAGTCGAGGCCTCCAAACGCTCCGACTAAGCCGACGAGGATTGCTTGGGTAAGCATGGTTCCTCCAAAATAGGAAATCTTGAGTCATAGCCGGTCACCGTCGCGCGCGCTGTTGATATCAATCCGGAAACTCGACCACACGGCCCGAAGCGTACCTGGTGTGCTGTTAACACCTATGCCAGGCACAAATGATTTGATACCAATTATAGATATGCAGGTTCTTACTATTTAATACCACTCGCTCAGCGGGGTGTTTTTTACCGTAAACGGCAGACGTATCCCATCAGGCGCGCTCTTTGTTTCGATGGCGGACAAGCGCCACCAGAAAGCCATCGCCAAAGGCATCGTATGCCAAGTTGCCTACAATCACCAAAACGATTATCGCCGCGCCCAAAAACTCGTTCCAGCGAAAGACCTCGCCAAAGAGGAGCGCCGACCAGCAGGGAGCGAGCACGACCTCGCTCATGCAAACCAAGTTGGCCGCAAACGCGTTAGTGCGCGCAATCCCCTTGGCATACAGCACACTCGCAAGGCCGCTGCAAAAAAGGCCATGCACCAGCATAAGCCCCCACTCAAAGGGTTTTACGGAGCCTAGGTCGCCGGCAAAATAGACGATCGGCAGTATCGAGATGCCGCAGGAGATGAGCGAGGACACCATGGGCGACGCATCGGGGCGAGAGTTTAAAAAGAAACACAGCCCAAAGGTGGCTCCCGAAATGACGGCAAGCAGGTTGCCGAGCATGCCCTCGGCGCTCAAATCGCCTAAAAAGAAAAGTCCCATACCCGTAAAAGCAACCAACACGGAGGCAATCTTCGCAGGCGAGGGCAACGTGCGAGTTGCGAGCGACTGATACACGATAACAAAAATCATCGAGGTGTACTGCAGAACGATCGCGTTGCCGACCGTCGTGAGCTGGTTGGCAAAGTTAAACGTGGTGCCCGTCACGAAGTTGCAGACGGCCACAAGGACAATAAGACGGCTGACGCGGAGGACGGGCCTACCGACGAGCAGGATAAAGAGCGCCATAAATATTGCCGTAACGGCACCGATCAAAAGAGCTGACTGCGAATTGGCGCGAACGAGGATGCCGATAAAACTCCACAAGAGCGCCGTGCCAAATAGATACATCGCCCCGCTCACGCCATTATCGGGTGGATTGTCAGATCGAATCACGAAGCACCTCCAGCTAACTTTCGGTAATAAAAAACGGCGACCGCAACGGGTCGCCGTTTCCCTTGGGGGCAGAATAAAACGCAGGAACCTACGCCAGCACGCCGAAGAACGCGCCGATGATGCCCACGACCATGGTGGCCACGATCAGCACCATGGGGTTGATCTTCTTGGACAGCAGCCAGTAGTACAGCCAGAAGGCGATCATGCCGAGCATGCCGGGCATGATGCCGTCCAGGATGTCCTGGAGGGTCTGGGCGTCCTCGCCCGAGCCGATGGCCACCGGGATACTGGCCCAGAACATGTCCTTGCACATGGCGCCCACGACCATGACGCCCACGATTCCCACGCAAGTCATGATCTTCTGCATGAGGCCGGTCCTCTGGGCCTCGTCCAGGAAGCCCACGCCCAGCTCGTAGCCCTTGACGGCGCCCCAGATGCGCAGCGCGAAGCCGGGGACGTTGTAGATGAGCAGGAAGGCGATGGGGCCGAAGGGGTTGCCGGCCTGGCACAGGCTGATGCCCACCGCGGCGGCGACCACGCGCAGCGTCGACAGGAAGATGGAGTCGCCGATGCCGGACAGCGGACCCATGAGGGCGGCCTTGACGTCGTTGACGCTCTCGGGCTCGATCTCGCCGCGGGCGACCTTCTCCTCCATGGCCATCGCGATGCCGCCGACGAACGGGGCGAACTGGACGGTGATGTTGAAGAACGCGCAGTGGCGGTGCAGGGCCGCGGCGTAGTCGTCGGGGCGGCCGGCGTAGATCTTCTTGAGCATGTTGGCGACCATCAGGCAGAAGGCGATGTTCATCTGCTTGTAGTAGGTCCAGGAGAACTCCATGCCCAGGGCGCCGACGTTGACGGCGCTCTTGACGAGGTCGGAGCGCGTGATCTTGTTCTCGGGACTAGAAGTCATCGTCCTCATCCCCTTCCGCGGAGAGCTGGGGCTGGGCTCCGCCCAGGCCGAGCAGGTCGAACTTGTCGATGCCGATGATGATGGCGATCAGGGCGACGCCCAGGACGGGCACGTTGGCGTAGGAGCACAGCAGGAAGCCCAGGAAGTAGAAGGGCACGAGCTGCTTGGTGAGCACCAGGCGGCCGAGCATGGCGAAGCCCATGGCAGGCAGGAAGTTGGCGGCAACGCCAAAGCCAGCAAGGACAAAGGGCGGGATGAAGTCGAGCAGGCCCTGGATGGCGTCAGCACCCAGATAGAACGACAGCGAGCACAGCAGGAACGCCATGATGATACCGGTCAAACCGATCAGGAAGTGCATCGCATAGACACCCTTAAGGTTGCCCTGGCCGGAGTAGACATCAGCGCGGTCGACCAGGATCGGCAGGGCGGCGTTAAGGATGTTCTTGATGGCAAGGCACAGCGTGGCGATGGGCATGGCAAGCGCGATGGCTGCCTCGGTGCTCTGGCCCAGCTGGATAGCGAAGGCGCAGGCGAGCACGCCGCCGATCGTCTCATCAGGCGGCACGTAGGCGCCGATGGAGATCGAGCCCATGAACAGCAGCTCCAGACTCGCACCGATCGCGAGGCCGGACTGCAGGTCCCCCAGCACCAGGCCCACGAGCGGGCACAGGACGATGGGGCGGAACGCGTAGAGCGTACCGAGCTGGCAGTCGAACTTACCAAATGCGGCGATAAGTCCGATGAGGATTGCTTGGGTAAGCATACATCCCCCTTTCCATATAGGACACTACGAAGAGCTCAGACTCTTCGAAATTGAACGCCTAGAGCACGCTGGCGCAGTCGACCTTGGGGTCATCGGCCAGGGGTCGAATCTCGACCTCAACGCCACGATCCAGCATCTCGCGCACATCGGCTTCCTCGGCCGCGGTCAGGAAGATCTGACGAGAGACCTGACGAGCGTCGGGACGCTTCTCGTCCTTGGGCTTGGTGTTGCCCAGGTTGACCGACTTGATCTGCGGGCAGCCCTCAACAAGCTGCTTTGCCTCAGCGATAGTGGCGACGCAGATGATCATCTTGTACTTGTCGGTCACGCCCGAGTTGATAGCTTCGATTGCATGCTCCATATCTTTGATGACGAGCTTGCAGCCGGCAGGCTTGCCCATCTTGAGCGTCGTCTTCCACACCGGGTCGTTAGCGACCTTATCGCCCACGCAGAAGATGCAGTTGGAGCCAAGGCCCTGAACCCAGGAAACTGCGACCTGGCCATGAAGCAGGCGATGGTCAACGCGAAGTAGCTGAATCATAATGTGACCCCCCAAAGGTCTTGTGCCGTCATACGGCGTGTCAGTAGGTGCTGCGGATTAGAACTCTTCCTCCTCCTCGTCATCGACCAAAAGATCGTTGACAAACTTCACGCGCGTATCGTCCGCAGCGACGATGGCGCGAATCGTCTCCTCAACCGGCGCCGACTCGTCAGAGAACAGCAGCTGGATGAGCAGAGGAAGGTTCATGTTGGTAACGAGGTACGTGCGGGGACGCGTCTGGACGATCTTGGTGAACTCGTTGTTAACGCTACCGCCAAAGAGGTCGGTGCAGACAACGACATCATCGTCGGCAGACATGCCTGCCAGCAGTTTTTGGGCCTCCTCGGCCACGTCCATGCGGCCATCGACGAACATCGAAAGATCGTGGACGTTGTCGCGAGCGCCCGAGAGCAGCTCGACGCTCTCCTTGATGCCGGTGGCGAAGTGCGCATGGCTGGCGATGATGTACTGTCTCATTCTGTGTTCCTCTCAATAGCCCGGCACGTTCCCGCACCCGTTTTCTTTAGTAGTCGAACTGGTGATAGTAGCGACGATACTTGAGGTTGTGCTTGGTGACCGTCTCGTAGTAGCGAGCCAGGCGGTCGGTCACGAGCACCGTCAGAATCCACGGGGAGACGATGACGCGGAACTCGTCGTCAAGGCCGGGGATCGCGAACTCGGCGGTGTCGATGATGTTGATGTCAGTGTCGCC
>NZ_JBBNPD010000026.1:0-5063 GCF_040097075.1 Collinsella sp. CLA-SR-H006
CCTTGCACCTGCCGTCTATCGACCAGGTAGTCTACCTGGGCCCTTACCGGAAGGAGAACTAATCCCTGGAACGGCTTCCCGCTTAGATGCCTTCAGCGGTTATCCGCGCCGCACGCGGCTACCCGGCCGTGCCGTTGGTCGACAACCGGTTCACCGGAGGTGCGTCCACCCCGGTCCTCTCGTACTGGGGGCAGCCTCCATCGATTCTCCTGCGCCCACGGAGGATAGGGACCGAACTGTCTCACGACGTTCTGAACCCAGCTCGCGTACCGCTTTAAACGGCGAACAGCCGTACCCTTGGGACCTGCTCCAGCCCCAGGATGCGATGAGCCGACATCGAGGTGCCAAACCTTGCCGTCGATGTGGACTCTTGGGCAAGATCAGCCTGTTATCCCCGGAGTACCTTTTATCCGTTGAGCGACGGCCCACCCACTCGGGGCCGCCGGATCACTAGAGCCTGCTTTCGCACCTGCTCGGCTTGTGGGCCTCGCAGTCAAGCCCGCTTGTACTCTTGCATTCAAAAGGACGGTTGCCGACCGTCCCGAGCGGACCTTCGCGCGCCTCCGTTACCCTTTAGGAGGCGACCGCCCCAGTCAAACTGCCCGCCTGGCACGGTCCCCGAGCCGGTTGACGGCCTCGGGTTAGGACGCCGGTCGCGCGAGGGCAGTATTCCAAGGGCGGCTCCCCGGGGGCTGGCGCCTCCGGATCTTAGCCTCCTGCCTATCCTCTACACGCGGGACCAGCGGCCAATGCCAAGCTGCAGTGAAGGTTCACGGGGTCTTTCCGTCCTTCCGCGGGTAAGTCGCATCTTCACGACCAGTGCAATTTCACCGGGTCCATGGTCGAGACAGCGCCCAAGTCGTTGCGCCTTTCGTGCAGGTCGGAACTTACCCGACAAGGAATTTCGCTACCTTAGGACCGTTATAGTTACGGCCGCCGTTTACCGGGGCTTGGCTTCGGGGCTTCGCCTTGCGGCTAACTCCTCCGCGTGACCTTCCGGCACCGGGCAGGCGTCAGACCCTATACGTCGCCTTGCGGCTTCTGCAGAGTCCTGTGTTTTTGGTAAACAGTCGCTTGGGCCTCTCCACTGCGGCCCGCCTCCGCTCCCCGGGCGAGCCGGTTCACGTACGCGCGGGCACCCCTTCTCCCGAAGTTACGGGGCCATTGTGCCGAGTTCCTTGACCATGGTTGACCCGATCGCCTCGGTATGTTCTACCCACCCACCTGTGTCGGTTTGCGGTACGGGCGCGCACGCGCCTGCCTAGGGGTTTTTCTAGGGACCTCGGGCTCACTCGCTTCGCTTAAGTGCTTCGTCCGGAGCCTCGCCCTCGTGCGGACCGGATTTCCCTGGTCCGCGGGCCGCGCTCCATCACGGGGACGTCCAGAACCCCGCCGAGCCACCCCCATCCGTCGCCCCGTCGGTCGTAGCGCCGCGTGCGCGGTGCAGGAATGTCTGCCTGCTGCGCGTCGGCTACGCCTCCCGGCCTCGCCTTAGCCCCCGACTGACCCTGGGAGGATTAGCCTTGCCCAGGAAACCTCGGGTTCACGGCGGACGAGTTACTCTCTCGTCTCTCGCTACTCATGCCAGCATTCTCACTCCCATGCGCTCCACCGTCGGTCGCCCTCCGGCTTCTCCGCGCATGGGAAGCTCCCCTACCGATTCTAATGAATTAAAATCCCGCCGCTTCGGTGTCCAGCTTAGCCCCGTGTATTGTCGGCGCATGTCCACTCGACCAGTGAGCTGTTACGCACTCTTTGAATGGATGGCTGCTTCTAAGCCAACATCCTGGTTGTCTGGGCGGACGCACATCCTTTGCCACTCGGCTGGAACTTGGGGACCTTAGCGGGCGGTCCGGGCTGTTTCCCTCTCGAGCACACAGCTTAGCCCACATGCTCTGACTGCCGCGCTCTGGGCCGCCGGCATTCGGAGTTCGGTTGGATTCGGTAGGCGGCGAAGCCCCCTCGTCCATCCGGTGCTCTACCTCCGGCGGTGAACGCGCGACGCTAGCCCTAAAGCTATTTCGGGGAGAACGAGATATCTCCGGGTTTGATTGGCCTTTCACCCCTATCCGCAGGTCATCGCCGCCGTTTTCAACCGACGTGCGTTCGGCCCTCCACGGGGTCTTACCCCCGCTTCAGCCTGCCCACGGATAGCTCACCCGGCTTCGCGTCCGCGGCGCGGGACTCAAGTCGCCCTGTTAAGGCTCGCTTTCGCTCCGGCTCCCTTTCGGTTAACCTCGCCCCGCGCCAGCGACTCGCTGGCTCATTCTACAAAAGGCACGCCGTCACAACTAAAAGTTGCTCCGACTGCTCGTGGGCGCACGGTTTCAGGTACTGTTTCACTCCCCTCCCGGGGTGCTTTTCACCTTTCCCTCACGGTACTGGTGCGCTATCGGTCACAGGGTAGTACTCAGGCTTGGATGGTGGTCCACCCAGGTTCGGACCGGGTTTCACGTGCCCGGCCCTACTCAGGGACCGCGTCGCGCCGTCCGGTCTGGGTTCGCGTACGGGGCTGTCACCCGCTGCGGCCGGCCCTCCCATGCCGTTCCGCTCCCCAGCCGGACCTGCGCCCGGGGGCGGCAGCCCCCGGATGCGCGGCCCTGCAACCCCGTCGGCGGAACCCCTGCCGGGTATGCCCGCTCGACGGTTTGGCCATCGGTCCCCTTTCGCTCGCCGCTACTCGGGGAGTCTCGAGATTGATTTCCTCTCCTCCGGGTACTTAGATGTTTCAGTTCCCCGGGTTGTCCTCCCCGGCCCTATGTGTTCGGGGTGGGGATATCCACACTGCTGTGGATGGGTTCGCCCATTCGGAGACCCCCGGGTCGAAGGATGTGTGCTCCTCGCCGGGGATTATCGCAGCTTGCCGCGTCCTTCATCGGCTCCCTGTGCCAAGGCATCCGCCGTGCGCCCGTGGTATCTTGCGGGACCGCATCGGGCCCGCGGGATATCCACGTGTCGCTAATTAATCTAATTAATCGATATCATGAATAGCGCTCGTATGTCGCAATTCGGGTATCTCATACCGCGGCACAGTCCGTTTCACTGTGCTCGCGATCAGATGCTCCTCACTCATATATAAGTGAATTCTTCTTGTTTGGATCGGATGAATGATTGCTATCATTCTTGATTTAATCGCAGAAAAGAATCGAGTCTGGAAGATGAATCTCTTCCATCTCTCTCCTATCGCTATGCGGCTCTCAAGGTACGCGGGTGCGACCCCGGGGACCGGGTGCTGCGGGGACTTATCCTGGCGGACATCTACCGGACGGGCTCCTGCCCTCTATTCGAGTTAAAGTTTGTCTCTCTAAGAACTTATCTCCCTAGAAAGGAGGTGATCCAGCCGCACCTTCCGGTACGGCTACCTTGTTACGACTTCACCCCCCTCACCCTCCACACCTTCGGCGCCTCCCCCCTCTCGGTTGGGCCGGCGACTTCGGGTGCAGACGACTCGGGTGGTGTGACGGGCGGTGTGTACAAGGCCCGGGAACGCATTCACCGCGGCATGCTGATCCGCGATTACTAGCAACTCCGACTTCATGGGGGCGGGTTGCAGCCCCCAATCCGAACTGGGGCCGGCTTTCCGGGATCCGCTCCCCCTCGCGGGGTGGCATCCCTCTGTACCGGCCATTGTAGCACGTGTGCAGCCCAGGGCATAAGGGGCATGATGACTTGACGTCGTCCCCGCCCTCCTCCGCCTTGACGGCGGCGGTCCCGCGTGGGTTCCCGGCATCACCCGATGGCAACACGCGGCGGGGGTTGCGCTCGTTGCGGGACTTAACCCAACATCTCACGACACGAGCTGACGACAGCCATGCACCACCTGTATGGGCTCCTCTCGGCCACGGGGTCTCCCCCGCTTCACCCATATGTCAAGCCCTGGTAAGGTTCTTCGCGTTGCTTCGAATTAAGCCACATGCTCCGCTGCTTGTGCGGGCCCCCGTCAATTCCTTTGAGTTTTAGCCTTGCGGCCGTACTCCCCAGGCGGGACGCTTAATGCGTTGGCTGCGGCACGGGGGGATCGTCCCCCCACACCTAGCGTCCATCGTTTACGGCTGGGACTACCAGGGTATCTAATCCTGTTCGCTCCCCCAGCTTTCGCGCCTCAGCGTCGGTCTCGGCCCAGAGGGCCGCCTTCGCCACCGGTGTTCCACCCGATATCTGCGCATTCCACCGCTACACCGGGTGTTCCACCCTCCCCTACCGGACCCAAGCCGCGGAGGTTCCGGGGGCTTCGGGGGGTTGAGCCCCCCGCTTCGACCCCCGGCCTGCCGGGCCGCCTACGCGCGCTTTACGCCCAATGAATCCGGATAACGCTCGCCCCCTACGTATTACCGCGGCTGCTGGCACGTAGTTAGCCGGGGCTTCTTCTGCAGGTACAGTCTTGACTCTTCCCTGCTGAAAGCGGTTTACGACCCGAAGGCCTCCGTCCCGCACGCGGCGTCGCTGCGTCAGGGTTCCCCCCATTGCGCAAGATTCCCCACTGCTGCCTCCCGTAGGAGTCTGGGCCGTGTCTCAGTCCCAATCTGGCCGGTCGGTCTCTCAACCCGGCTACCCGTTGTCGGCACGGTGGGCCGTCACCCCGCCGTCTACCTGATGGGCCGCGGAGCCATCCCCTCCCGTCGGGGCTTTAGCCGGGGTGCCATGCGGCACCCCGGGGTATCCGGTATTACCCGTCCTTTCGGGCGGCTATCCCGGGGGAGGGGGCAGGTTCTCCACGTGTTACTCAGCCGTTCGCCACTCGCTTCTATCCGAAGATAGGTGCCGTTCGACTTGCATGTGTTAGGCGCGCCGCCAGCGTTCATCCTGAGCCAGGATCGAACTCTCCGTCCAAAATGTATGGGCTTCGAGCCCGTCCGGTCCTCACAACTATTAGCTGATCGGTTCCGTTCGATTCATATGGTTTTAGTATAGGAAAAGGAATTTCTCGGGGCCGCCTCTCGGCGGCCTTGCGAAAAACAAATCCAAGTTAGACCATTTCAAATGGTTCGATGTCTGCCCGGATGCGACACAACTGGTGTGTCCATCCTCGCAGTATCCGGTTCTCAAGGTGCACGCTTTGCGGC
>NZ_JBBNPD010000027.1:0-3920 GCF_040097075.1 Collinsella sp. CLA-SR-H006
GCCTCGACGGCGCGGCCCTGGCCGGTGGTGCCGCCCTCGGAGGCCGAGGGGGTGTCCCAGCCCTGCCAGCCGACGCCACTTACATTGGCGTTAATTTGCACAGAGCCATCTTCAACGGGATTCAAGATGCTGACCTTAAGATCCTCTACTGATTTAGACTGCCCCGTTGTGCCAGCCGTAGATCCGTCGCGCTTGCTGCTCATCCAGCCAATATTCGAGACATGCGCCTCATACTGAATATGCATCTTGCTGTCATCTACGTTGAGAAGAGAACCGTTGAAGCAGTAGTTCATGTCACAGCGTCCGTTGACGCCCGGGACATTGCCACTGCTTGAATACTGCCAGAAACTGTAGCTGCCAGCATAATCGCAACGCCAATTATATTGAGCGACCCAATGGTCATAACCGCTCAACGACGGAGAATTCAGGTAGTTGTTAAGCCAGTTAAGGTTCGCATAGATACCCGACTTAAAGCCAACGGCCTCCATACGGTTGCAAAAAGCCTGCGCAATCTGGGTAAGCTTATCCTTGCTGAAATCCGGATCTTGCAAGATATAGCTATCCTCAAGATCATAATAAACGGGAAGCGACGGATGATGGCCGCCGAGCCAAGCAAGTGTCCTGTCGGCCTCTTTATTGGCATCCTCTACAGAACGGGCGTAGGAGTAGTAATACACGCCATAAGGAATGCCGAGGCGTTCACATTCAGCAGCGTTCTTTTCAAAAGAATCGTCAGGTTTTCCGTAAACCGGACCGACCTTGAGAATGGCAAAATCAATCCCCGCGGCCTTAACCTTATTCCAATCAACAGTTCCTTGATGATTGCTGACATCGATGCCGCGCGCAACAGCGCCATTGGGCAAAGGATCGTCAGTTAAAGACTGCGCATCGATGTCGCCATCGTCAGAATCGATAAGCACGCCGTTTTCGAAACGCCAAGAGTTCGGTTCCAAAGAGTCGGCTTCGCAGGAATTCATTTCAGTGGAATCATCGGTTGGGGCTTCACCGTTTGACTCGTCAACACGAGACTCTTCGATGCCAATTCCAGGCTGTTCGCCTGAATCAGAGTCTACACCCCCATCAGGACGAGCAGCATTTGCATCGTCACCATACCATTCGGTTACACCCTGAGAACCCGAGGCATCGTCCTGCGCTCCCTGAGAGCTTGCACCTTGAGATTCGTACTCGTTCGATGTTTGCGAGACCGACTGCGAAGCAGCGGCGGCCTGGACCGACAGCGCATACGCGCTGTAAGGCTGAATGATTTGCGACCAGCCCATCAATAGCGTACAAACCAAAGCAGCAGACGCTTTAAGACGTTTCATGCATATCCCCCGAGACAGTAACCACAGATAAAGAAACGAATACTAGCTATATTATCGCACTTCCATACAGGCATTTAAAGCTTAGGAAAGCACCAGTTAGCACACAGTCAAAAAGAGGCGCTCCTGCAACGGAGCGCCTCAACAGACTCTATGCGAAAGGCCTAGCGGCACCGATTACACGACCTGGAGCATTGACCGAGCGCTCGGTCACACCGATCCCAGGCCACGAATCAATGATTCGACCGTTTCCGATATAGATTCCAATATGGCCCTGGTAGTAGACCACATCTCCCCTCTGCATAGCAGAAGTGCTAACCGGCATAAACGTGTTGTTGCGATACCAATTCATGGAGTTGTAGGTTTGCTCGGGCAACCAACGATGGTTATACGGGTTATACCAACCCATATCCATGCCAGTCGCATACAGACATTGCAGCACTAAGCCCGAACAATCAACCGCATCCCCCGGCCAAGAAGACCAAGGCTCGATATAACGCGTCCCGATATATTCACGAGCACGCTGGACGAATGCGTTGATGCAATCCTGTCGCGAAGCGTTGTAAGGAATTCGAGAAGGCGTGACATACGTAAAGTAACCGGTGCAATACGAAGGAAGCTGCACGCTATTGCAACTAACCTTTGGATAAGATCCCGGGGTCTGATACCCCATATAACGATAGGTCTCAAAATACGAATCAGACGTAGAGCCTGGTGCGGAAGCGCCCTTGGGAACAATCTTTACCTGTAATGCCTGAACAGGAATGCCAAGCTTCGTGGTGCCCGCCGGTGATCCATTTTTGGTCCAGCCAAGCCATCCGTAATTTGACACGTGGACGCGATACCAGACATCAAAGTAATTCGAAACGTCACCAGTCAAATTAATCTTCACAGCTTGGATTTGTTGTCCCTGTCCAATGGTTCCCGCTGTGGCTCCATCTGAGACAGCAGATTGCCAGCCGATATTGGATACGTGGGCGGAATACGAAATGCCACCGTTCATGGAACTATCGGAAAGGGACAGTTGCATTGCCTCCATGGCACGGTTCTGCCCAACCGTTCCGGCAACACCGCCATTGCCAACAGACGCTTGCCAGCCAAGACCGGAGCAATTTGCCTTAGCGGATAGCCCAGGAAGCTGGATCAACGCAGCATGATCTTGAACGGGAGCGTCGGACGAACCCTTGGCAACCAACTTAATTTGAATTGCCTCGGCCTGCTTAGACAGCCCAACGGTGCCAGCTGCGGCGTCATTTTTAGCCCAACCAAGCCAACCATAATCCGCCGCATGAATACGGTAGTAAATATTGTATTTTGACGAGTCGTTGCCAGTGAGCCTTAATTTAACCGCCTGAATTGCGAGGCCCTTGCCAACAGTGCCAGCATAGGAAGCACCCGAAACGTATGGCTGCCAACCGATATTCGCAACGTGTGCTGACACTTCAACGGAGGCATCGATGCCCTGCGTCGAAATATACAACGCCTGCAGAGAACGAGACATGCCCGTCTGGCCGGCAGTTTCGCCATTGCCAACGGGAGCCAACCAGCCCGCAGAAGCAACGTGCGCCTGGGATACAAGACCGATTCCCGACGTTTCGGTAAATGCATTACCGGTAGAACCAGGGGCAGGTTGACCCTTACGAACAAGTGCAACATCTATGCCGCACAAACCGGAAGAACCACCAGAAACGCCACATGCCTGACCATTTGACGTCCAGCCCGTCCAGCCATTACCGGAATCGTATACTCGATACCAAATGTCATAATTGGCAGCAAACTGGCCGCTCAGCGACATTTTTATCGCTTTAATGGGTGCACCGGATACCGCCTTGGCGGCGCCGCCATCCGATTCGGAGGCACCCCAGCCTGAATATGCATCCATAACGGCATAGGAAATTGACCCGTCATCAGTTTGGCCTGCAACGCTTAAGGCAATGGAGTTCAGCAGTTTGGCGCCCTTGCCTCCAATCGTAGCCTTTTGACCAGAAGATAAGCCAAGACTCTCCCCAGAAACGGCGGATCCGGAAACCGCAACAGCATCTAGATCGCCGATAAAGACCTTGCTCGAAGAGCCAGGCGCTGCTCCGCCTTTCTCCACAAGGATTACCTTTACCGCTTCGATAGCCTTGCCTTTACCGGCAGAACCAGCGGCAGCTCCATTACAAGCCCAATCGAGCCAGCCTATACCCGAGACATGAGCACAGTACCAAATGTCATATTTTTCAGCTGCCTCACCGGTTAGACGAATCTGAACGGCTTCGAGACGCTGAGACTTACCAGTCGTTCCACAGTGCCCCTCAGACCACTGTTGCCAGCCGACATTAGAAACATGGCCACGAAGCTCAATGGAGCCCGAGTGACCATACCAGCCAAGCTGAGCCTCAAGCGCCTCCATGGGGAGGCCCCTACCAGTTGTCCCGGCAACAGATCCGCCGCCTACGGGCGACATCCAACCAATATTCGACGTATGTGAGCAAACAGTGATTGAGGCAGGTTCATCGCTACGGCTCTTAAAAGGACAGGCGGTGTCGCCCGGGGCGGGGTCGCCCTTGGGCAGGACCGCGACCTGGACGGCCTGGACGGCGCGGCCGTAGCCCG
>NZ_JBBNPD010000028.1:0-3164 GCF_040097075.1 Collinsella sp. CLA-SR-H006
GTGCCCTCCGCCGAGCTCTCCCGCGGCCGCGGCGGCCCGCGCTGCATGAGCATGCCCTTCTGGCGCGAGGACCTCTAAGTCTTTCCGTTTCCGGTGCGGTCCCCCTACAACCGCACCGGCTTCGCCCGTTAAACGGGCAACACTGATACTTACGTAATTCATTTCTTCGAAAGGAATCGAACCATGGGTGTTAACCTCTCCGGCCGTAGCTTCCTCAAGCTTCTCGACCTCACCACCGAGGAGATCGAGTACCTGCTCAAGCTCTCCAAGAACTTCAAGGATATGAAGCGCGCTGGCGTTCCGCATCGCTATCTCGAGGGCAAGAACATCGTTCTGCTCTTCCAGAAGACCTCCACTCGTACCCGCTGCGCCTTCGAGGTCGGCGGCATGGACCTGGGCATGGGCGTGACCTATCTCGATCCCGGTTCGTCGCAGATGGGCAAGAAGGAGTCCATCGAGGACACCGCCCGCGTTCTCGGCCGCATGTATGACGGCATCGAGTTCCGTGGCTTTGCCCAGGACGACGTCGAGGAGCTCGCTGCTAAGTCCGGCGTGCCCGTGTGGAACGGCCTGACCACTGAGTGGCATCCCACCCAGATGCTCGCCGATATCCTGACCGTCCAGGAGAACTTCAACTACGACATCAAGGGCAAGACCCTCGTCTTCATGGGCGACTGCAAGAACAACGTCGCTCGCTCCCTCATGGTCGTCTGCTCCAAGCTCGGCATGAACTTCGTGGCCTGCGGCCCCGAGGAGTGCATGCCCGCCGACGACGTCATCGAGGCCTGCAAGCCCATCGCCGAGGCCAACGGTTGCACCATCAAGCTGACCACCGACGTCAAGGACGGCGTCACCGGTGCCGACGTTATCTACACCGACGTGTGGGTCTCCATGGGCGAGCCCGACGAGGTCTGGGCCGAGCGTATCGCTCAGCTCACCCCGTATCGTGTTACCTCCGAGGTCATGGCTATGGCCAACCCGGGCGCCATCTTCCTGCACTGCCTGCCCAGCTTCCACGACACCAACACCACCATTGGCGCCGAGAAGTGCGAGCAGTTCGGCATCACCGAGCAGGAGGTCACCGACGAGGTCTTCGAGAGCCCCGCTTCCAAGGTCTTCGACGAGGCCGAGAACCGCATGCACACCATCAAGGCTGTCATGTACGCCACGCTCAAGTAAGAGCATCTAGCATCTCGCTCGGGGTGTATTGCTGCACACCCCGAGCGGTTTTATCTGGTAATAATCTCGCATCAAGCGGCAGGCACGGCACGGAAGAGCCGCTTCTGGCGAGATCAGTAAATGATTTATGAAGGGGGGATGAGAACTATGACTGAGACCGCTAAGAAAAAGCGCGGTATGCCTTCATCGTTCACCATTCTTCTTGCTCTGCTGGCAATTGTCGCAGTGATTACCGTTATCGTCTCCGGCACGTCCGGCGGCGCGGTTACTGCCGCCCGTCTGAGCGATTTCTGCACCGCCCCGATTAAGGGCTTCGCTGACGCTCTGCCCGTCTGCCTCTTCGTTATGATCCTGGGCGGCTTCCTCGGCATGATGACCGAGACCGGCGCTCTGGACAACGGCATCGCCGTTCTGGTGCAGAAGCTTAAGGGCAACGAGATTATGCTCATTCCCGTGCTGATGCTCATCTTCTCCCTCGGTGGTACCACCTATGGTATGTGCGAGGAGACCGTTCCCTTCTACGCCTTGCTTGCCGCTACCATGATGGCCGCTGGCTTCGACCCGATGGTCGGTGCCGCCACCGTCCTGCTCGGCGCTGGCTGCGGCTGTCTGGGCTCCACGGTTAACCCGTTCGCCGTCGGCGCTGCCGTCGACGCTCTGACCGGCGTTGGCATTGAGGTCAACCAGTCCATCATCATCGGCCTCGGTGCCGTCCTGTGGATTGTTACCACTGCTATGTCCATCTTCTTCGTCATGAGCTATGCCAAGAAGGTCAAGGCTGACAAGGGTTCCACCATCCTGTCGATGCAGGAGCTCAAGGACGCCGAAGAGGCTCACGGCAAGGCTGCTTCCGAGGTTCACAATGAGGTCAAGCTCACCGGTCGTCAGAAGGGTGTTCTGATCGCCTTTGCCTTCACCTTCGTCGTCATGATCGTCGGCTTCATCCCGCTGGCCGACCTCAACGAGGGCGTCGCCAACTTCTTTGACGCTGGCGCTGTCTACGATGCCGACGGTAACGCCGTCGTCCAGGGCTGGTCTGCCCTGATCACCGGCCTGCCCATTGGCCAGTGGTACTTCGACGAGGCTTCCACCTGGTTCTTCCTCATGGCTGTCCTGATCGGTATCATCGGTGGCCTGTCCGAGAAGCAGATCGTCAACACCTTCATCACCGGCGCTGCCGACATGATGTCCGTTGTTCTCGTCATCGCCCTCGCTCGTGGTATCTCCGTCCTCATGGCTAACACCGGCCTCGACGTCTACGTCCTCGACGCTGCCGCCAATGCCCTGGCTGGCCTGTCCGGTGTGATCTTCGCTCCCATGAGCTTCCTGGTCTACTTCGGCCTGTCCTTCCTGATCCCCTCGACCTCCGGTATGGCCACCGTCTCCATGCCCATCATGGGACCGCTGGCTGTTAAGCTCGGCTTCTCGCCCGAGGTCATGGTCATGATCTTCTCCGCCGCCATCGGTGTCGTGAACCTGTTCACCCCGACCTCCGGCGCCATCATGGGCGGTCTCGCCCTGGCCAAGATCGAGTGGACGACCTGGCTCAAGTTTGCCCTTAAGCTCATCGTCGCGCTCTCCGTCGTCTGCGCCATCATCCTGACCGTCGCCTGCGTGTTGCTCTAAGTACCCAACGGGTACCCCACGGAAACCTTGACGATCCTGTAAAGGATCACCTGGTCATCGTCTGTCCGGTGGGGTCAACCCACCGGTAGACTCCTACCTTTAGCCCCCTCCCGTTCCGTGCGCGGGAGGGGGCGCACTTATGTTGCGCGGTTCTACGAACCGCGCAACCAGTCGACGCTGCGCGCCGCCCAGGACGACAATTTGTCATTCAAAAGGCAAGGCATGACCAGAAGGTCTATGCCTTGCCTTTTTCATGCCAACTTGTACGTCCTGGACGGCGCTCGCTCATATGACCCAATCCGCTGTCAAGAGCCACAATGGCCCCGCCGACCGCTTGCAATCGGTCGGCGGAGCCTGCC
>NZ_JBBNPD010000029.1:0-2630 GCF_040097075.1 Collinsella sp. CLA-SR-H006
CGCCAGCGCGGCGGCGGCCCCGGAAACTCGTTTCGTGGAGCGTCTCATGGAAAATCCCCCTAATCTAGCAACGGTTTCCAAGTCTACTAGATTGGGGGGACGGGAGCCAAGCCGAAGAGGCTATTTAACCAGCAGCTATTTAATCAGACAAACGTGCTGGTTAATTTCAGCCGGGTTCGAATAGTTATAAATGGACGAGATCTGATTAGCGGGCGACGAAGAGTGCCACATCTTATTGTCCCGAGGATTGTCACCCCAGAAAAATCCGATATGACAATCGACGTTAGGAGCAGTCTTGAAGAAAATGACATCGCCCTTTCTTGCCAACCCACTATTCAGTAGATCCTGCACTTTGTTGAACTCATAAACCTTTGAACCGGAATCGATCGCATAGCCGTAAAAACGCCACGCGTTGATATAACCACCTCCACCGGGGCCTCCGGCCCAAGGCGAATGGCTGTTATTTGCAGCAACTGCCGCGAGATTACCGCCGCACTTCGACCACGCATGAGCGACAAAGCCAGTGCAGTTCATACCAGAATATCCATCCCAGCGTCTCTCCCCGTTGGGATAGGTGCAAGTAGGAATAGAGAATCCAGTGGAATATGGAGTCCCGAGGTAGTAACCGTCATATTGATGCTGGGTAAGCCAAGTAACGAGCCTAATCCGCGGAACGCCAATCACCTTCTCGTCGGCTACATCCCTGTACGCGCCGTCCGTCGGGCCCGGGGCCGCCGAGCCCTTCGCGAGGACGCGGACCTGGAGCGCCTCTACGCGGTAGCCGATGCCGGTCGTGCCGGCGCGGGCCCCGTCGCTGGCCCAGCCGAGCCAGCCGTAGTCCTGCACGTAGGCGCGGTACCACACGTCGTAGTACTCGGAGAGGTCGCCGGTCAGGCGCATCTTCACGCACTCGACCGCCCTGCCCTGGCCGGTGGTGCCCGCCACGGCGCCGCCCGAGACCTCGTCCTGCCAGCCGACGCCGGAGACGTGGGCGCTGTAGGACAGGCCGCCGGAGACCGGCGAGGAGACCTCGGCGGCGATCGCCTCGACGGCGCGGGACTGGCCGGTCGTGCCGGCGGTGCCGCCGTTGCCGACGGCGGGCTGCCAGCCGACGCCGGAGACGTGGGCCCTGAGGCTGAGCGAGGGGACGGAGAGCTCGGCGGGGTCGCCCGTCGAGGGGGCGTCGCCGCCCTTCTCGACGAGGACGGCCTGGAGGGCCTCTGCCTGGACGCCGAGCCCCTCGGTGCCCGCGGCCTCGCCGTCCTTGGCCCAGCCGAGCCAGCCGTAGCCGGCCGCGTGGACGCGGTACCACACGTCGTAGCGCTCGGAGACGGGGCCGGAGAGGGACACCCTCACGGCCTGGACGGCGCGGCCCTGCCCCACCGTGCCGGCGTAGGAGGGGGCGGAGGCGGCGTCCTGCCAGCCGATGCCGGCCACGTGGGCCGCGACGGAGACGGAGCTCCCCTCGCCCGCCCCCTCGAGGGAGGCGCGCACGGCCTGGAGCGCGAGGCCCCTGCCGGTCGTGCCGACGTCCTCGCCGCCGCCCACCGCGGGCAGCCAGCCGCGCTCGGCGACATGGCCCTGCAGGACGAGCGACGGGCCGGAGGCGGCGCCGGAGACGTAGGCCCCCTCGGCCGGGCCGGGGGCGCCGGAGCCCTTCGCGACGAGGGCGACCTGAACGGCGGTGAGGCCCGAGGCGCCGGACTCGACGCCGGAGGGCTCGCCGGCGCTCGCCCAGCCGAGCCAGCCGCGCGCGGAGTCACAGGAGCGGTACCAGACGTCGTAGCGCTCCGCGAGGCCGCCGGACAGCTCGAAGCGGACGGCCTTGAGCTGGAGCCCGCCGCCCGAGGCGCCGAGCTGCGCCCCGTCGGAGCTGGTCTCCCCCTGCCAGCCGGAGCCCAGCAGCAGGCCGCGGTAGCAGACCGACCCGTCGGACTCGAGGTTGTCGACGGTCGCGGCGACGGAGCCCAGCACGGGCCCCCTCTCGGAGCCGAGCGTCAGGACCCCGCCCGAGAACGACGAGCCCGCCGGCGAGCCGGCGACGGAGATGGACGACCCGGACAGGCGCTCGCCGGCGCCGCGGAAGGCCCCGCCGGCCGGCCCCGGCGCGGCGCCGCCCTTGGGGACGAGCACGACCTGGACGGCCTGGACGGCCTTCGACAGGCCAACCGTGCCCGCGGACGCGCCGTCCTTGGCCCAGCCGAGCCAGCCGTAGTCGGAGCAGTGCACGCGGTACCAGACGTCGTAGGACGAGGCGGCCTCGCCGGAGAGCCTGAACTGGAGCGCCTCGACCGCTAGGGAGCGCCCGGTGGTGCCGGCGGTCCCCGAGGTCCAGCCCTGCCAGCCGACGTTCGAGACGTGGGCCCTCACCTCGAGGGAGGAGGATCCGTGCCCGTACCAGGAGACGGAGCCCGAGAGGGCCTCGAGGGCGCGGCCCTGCCCGGTGGTGCCGGCGACGGCGCCGTCCGAGACGGAGCCCTGCCAGCCGATGCCGGCGACGTGGGCGCGGTAGGAGACGGAGGGGGGCTCGGAGGACCTGTCGACGAACGGGGTGGCGGTGTCGCCCGGGGCGGGGTCGCCCTTGGGCAGGACCGCGACCTGGACGGCCTGGACGGCGCGGCCGTAGCCCG
>NZ_JBBNPD010000030.1:0-2435 GCF_040097075.1 Collinsella sp. CLA-SR-H006
GAGCGAGCAAGGTGCCTTGAAACGAGGCGGCATTGACCTTCTGGTCATGCCGCCGAAGTTGAAAGGCAGATTGCCGCTCTGGCGGGCTTGCAGCGTCGAGCAGTTGCGGCGTTTGGTAAAACGCCGCAACGAACTAGCTCAGCATTGCATCCATCATCTCGGAGTTGACGGAGTCGTCGGCAGACCACTCGCCGTCGTCGTTGCAGGTGTACTTGAAGATAACCGTGGTCTTCCTGGGCTCGGTGGCCTTGGTCACATCGACCATAACCTGACCGGCCATCTTGTACAGCTCGTCATCGGAAGGAACCGTGTCAAGCGCAGCGACCTTCTCCTGATACTGGGTGGAGAAGTCCTCGACGATCTTGTTCATAGACTTGCAGGTGATAGAGACCTCGGCGGTCGCGACACCCTTGTCCTCGTCGACCGTCACGTCGCCGATCTTGTAGTCAAAGCCCTCGAGATAGGTCTTGGCATACTCCTTGGGATCGATACCCAGCTGCTCGAACTCGTCGCCCGAAGCCTCCTCCAGACCAGAGAGGAAGTCGTCGCCACCGTTCTTGACCTCGTCAAACTGCGTCGTAAGATCCTCGGTGATGAGTTCCTCGACCGAAGGACCTCCACAGCCGGAAAGCACGACCACGCATGCAACCAAGACGGCCATGAGGGGCACAAGCAGCAGCTTCTTTTTCATGTTGTTCCTCCCAATGAGCGGCACCGCGCTTCCCGGACGCGGCACACGTTGTAATAAGTAAGCCCATACTATCCACTTATGAACACCCTCGGCAACGCGAAGGCGCGGTCGGTTCGTTTTAGCGTCCGAACGGTTTGCAAGCCCACCCAACGTGCAATAAAACGCTTTCCCGCGGTGCAATAAAAAAGGTGGCCGGAAAACCCGACCACCCTCGCACAGCCTTTGGATGCCGCAGTTTACTTGCGGACGACCTTGACGATGGCGTCACCGGCGGCGACGGCGGACTCTGCCTCAACGGTGAGCTCGACATCGGCAAACTCGGCGGTGTTGGACACGGCCACGACGACGCAGTCCTTGTAACCGGCAGCGGCGATCTTGGCGCGGTCGATCTTGAGTATGGGCTGGCCAGCCTTCACAACGTCGTCGGCCTTGACGAAGCCCTCGAAGCCATCGCCGTTCATGTTGACGGTATCGACGCCAACGTGCACCAGAACCTCGATGCCGCTATCGGACTGCAGGCCCACGGCGTGACCCATGGTGACGGTCACCTTACCGTCGCAGGGAGCGTAGACCAGATCGTCCTCGGGCCACACGGCACAGCCCTTGCCCAGAACCTCGCCACCAAAGACGGGATCGGGCACGTCGGCCATCTTGATGACCTTGCCCTTGACGGGCGAGCACAGCACGTCGGCGCCGGCAGAAGCAGAGATGGAGGCCGGAGCAGCGGCAGCCGCGGGCTCAGCCTTCTTCTTGAACATATCAAACAGACCCATACGTTTTCTCCTCTTGATTAAGCGCAACGTTGTGCGCATGCCTACGGTAATTATAGTGCCAAATGGTTCAAATGCTAAGGTGGGGACTCGAATCGCGAGCCCTTCCCGGTAGTGCTCGTGGGATGAGCATCTCCTTTGCATCGCGGTTCGATAAGCTGAGTATCGCCTGCGCAGGTTATGGAGCGCATGGAGGGGCTCTACCAGACCACGCTGGCCGAAACGCAGGAGCTGCTCGACCCCACGCAACTTGACCATGCCGCCAAGCTCATCGCGAACGCCCGACAGGTCGACATCTACACGGCTCGCACAACCTCTATCCAGCGGGAATGTTCCGCGATCGCCTGCTCTCCGCCGGTAAAAGCGCGACGTGCCACGACGGTGTCGAGGCCCAGGTGCGAACGGCGCTCGCCTCGGGTCCCGACCATGCGGCAATCGTCATCTCCTACAGCGGCCTTGCCCCCAACCTCAAGGGCATCTTGCCGATCCTCAGCAGTCGGCATGTCCCGGTCATCGTCATCGGCACGCCTTATTGCGCGCGCATTCACCCCGGCTTTGCCGCCTATCTCACGGTGAGCGACCACGAGAGCATGACGCATCGCATCACGCAGTTCGCGAGCCACATCGCCGTGCAATACGTGCTCGATTCGCTTTACAGCAGCTACTTCGCCAAAGACTACGCCCGCTGCGCCGAATTCCTAGAGCGTTCATTCCCCTACACCCGCCTCCCCGGGCTCAAGTAGCTATTTAAAAACATCCCCAATGACTAACGGCCGACCTAATAACGACTTCTCGTCATTAGGTCGGCCATATCGACTCTAATAACTATTTATTCCGTAAACTCGTTATTAGAATCTGACGCAGGAGGCCAGGCTCACATGTGGTGATTAGTCATTGGGTGTTCCTATAGTTTTGTCAACCGTCGGGGCTACTCCCGGTAGGGCACCCGGTCGCGCATCACGGCGTATATCGCC
>NZ_JBBNPD010000031.1:0-2169 GCF_040097075.1 Collinsella sp. CLA-SR-H006
GCCAGGGCGCCGCTGACCGGTGGACGGCACCGAGCCGTACGCTTGAACTTGGAAGGGGGAGGCCTCGCGGCCTCCCCCTTTTTTGCGTTTACGCGCAACATTCCTTCTGCAATTAAATCAATTTAATCATCCACCGCTGAATATAGACGTTCACCGTTCTTTGGTCGGTTCTTTGTTCTCAATGGACTAATATTTGCTTTAGCGCACTGCTGCGCTTGTCCTGTTTTACACGGGTCGTTTTATTGATTGTGACGGAAGGACTCATATGGCAGATGTTCATGAGCTGCTTGATACTTGGATTGCCAATGTCAAGGACGAGGAGCTCCTCGCTGAGCTTAACACGATGAAGGAGCAGGGTGATGAGGACGCCATCACCGACGCTTTCTTCCAGGATCTTGCCTTCGGTACTGCCGGCCTTCGCGGCACTATCGGTGCGGGCACTAACCGTATGAATATCTATACGGTCGGTCGTGCGACCCAGGGATTCGCTGACTACCTCAATGCGACCTTCGAGCATCCGACGGTCGCCATCGCTCGCGATAGCCGCAATAAAGGTGAGCTGTTCGTCAAGACGACGGCTGCCATTCTTGCAGCAAACGGCGTGACTGCCCTCGTGTATCCTAAGATTTCTCCTGTGCCGACGCTCTCCTGGGCCGTCCGCGACCTTAAGTGCTCCGGTGGCATTTGCATGACCGCTAGTCATAATCCGGCGCCTTATAACGGCTATAAGGCCTATGGCCCCGACGGCTGCCAGATCACCAGCGAGGCCGCCGATGCAATTTCTAAGGCTATCGCCGAGACCGATACGTTCACCGGCGTGAAGTCCATGGACTTCGATGAGGCTCTTGAGCAGGGTCTGGTCAAATGGATCGATGACTCGTGCCTCGAGCGTTATTACGACGCCGTTCTCGCCCGCGGCGTGACTAACCTTTCTGCCGAGGAGATCGCTGGCGCTCCGCTTAAGCTCGTCTACACTCCGCTCAACGGCACTGGCCTCATTCCCGTCACGACGGTGCTCGAGCGCGCTGGCATCACTGATGTCACGGTTGTTCCCGAGCAGAAGGAGCCTAACGGCGATTTCCCGACCTGCCCGTATCCTAACCCCGAGATTCGTCAGGCCATGCAGAAGGGCATTGACCTGTGCGAGCAGGTTCACCCCGATCTGCTGCTTGCAACCGATCCTGACGCCGATCGCGTTGGCGTTGCCGTTAAGAATGGCGATGACTATCTGCTGCTGACCGGCAATGAGATGGGCGTTCTGCTGCTTGACTATATCTGCAAGACCCGCGCTGCTCGCGGTGAGGACCTCACTAAGAAGGTTGCTGTCACTACTATCGTTTCTTCCGCCATGGTTGACGCTCTGGCCGACGAGTACGGTTTTGAGCTCCGCCGCTGCCTGACGGGCTTCAAGTACATCGGCGACATCATTACTTCTCTTTCCGATGCTGGCGAGGTCGATCGCTTTATCTTCGGTTTTGAGGAGAGCTACGGCTATCTGGCCGGTGACCACGTGCGCGACAAGGACGCCGTGAGCACTTCTCTTCTGATTTGCCAGATGGCGCAGTATTACAAGCTCCAGGGCAAGAACCTTGCAGATGCGATGCACGAGCTGTACGAGAAGTATGGCTACTATCACAACAAGACGATTTCGCTGAGCTATCCGGGCGCTGAGGGTGCGGCAAAGATGGCCGGCATCATGGCTGGTCTGCGCGAGAACCCGCCCGCGGAGCTCGCCGGTTCCAAGATTGAGGCTGTCGTGGATTACAACACCTGCGTGAACGGCCTGCCGAAGGCTAACGTCATTGAGTTCGATCTTGAGGGCGGCAACAAGGGTATTGTTCGTCCTTCCGGCACCGAGCCCAAGATTAAGCTGTACATCTTCGCTAAGGGCGCGGATGCCGCCGAGGCTGATGCCGCACTTGACGCGATTGAGGAGTCTGGTCGCAAGTTGTTGGCCTAAGGCTTTGAAAGCCTATTTCTACAGTTAGACGGAGGAGGGGATCTCGGAAACGAGGTCCCCTCTTTATTACCGGCAAACACAGCTGAGAATCACAAAATGTGTAGGAAATGTGTACGCCCAGATTCCCGCCCGCGGGGCCCCTCCGGTCTGGCAATATATCTCCTTGCCGCGCGGCCCGGTGGAACCGGATCGGCCGCAAAGCGTGCACC
>NZ_JBBNPD010000032.1:0-1978 GCF_040097075.1 Collinsella sp. CLA-SR-H006
GTGCCCTCCGCCGAGCTCTCCCGCGGCCGCGGCGGCCCGCGCTGCATGAGCATGCCCTTCTGGCGCGAGGACCTCTAGGGTCTTCTAGGACCCGTACAGGTCATAATACATACATCTAGCTGCCATTAGATGTCTCCCATTGGGGCGGTGCGGGTTTTCGCACCGCCCCAATCTTGTATGAGGAACGTCAACACGATTGGATGACTGCTTTTGTAAGGAGCTTGGCCATGGACATCAAGACGATTGGCGTTGAGGAATGGCTCAACGTTTGGGAGAAGAGCGCCACGTGGGACATCGCCCAGTCGACGATCTCGTCGCTCACCATGGGCGAGCTGCGCGCGCTTGATGAACAGGACGGCGCCACGTTCTACGAGCGCCTGGATCGCGAGAAGATGAACTACGGCTGGATCGAGGGCTCGCCGGAGTTTAAGGCCGAGGTTGCCAAGCTGTATCGTCGGGAGGTCAATCCCGATCACATTCTGCAGACCAATGGCTGCACGGGCGCTAACCTCAACGCCATCATGGCTGTGGTCGAGCCCGGCGACCATGTTATCGCCGAGTGGCCCACCTACGCGCCGCTCTACGAGATTCCGCGCACGCTGGGCGCCGAGGTCGAGTATTGGGAGCTTCGCGAGGAACTCGGCTGGAAGCCCGATATCGAGGAACTCAAGCGCTTGGTGCGCCCCAACACCAGACTCATCTGCATCAACAACGCATCGAACCCCATCGGTACGGTGCTCGATGCCGATATGCTCGGCCAGATTGCCGAGATCGCCCGTTCGGTGGGCGCCTACGTGCTGTGCGACGAGGTGTATCTGCCGCTTGAGAACACCGAGGCCTTTATGTCGATGGCTGACGTGTACGAGAATGCCATTGTCACCAACTCGGTGTCCAAGACCTATTCGACGCCTGCGGCCCGCGTGGGCTGGGTCGTGGCAGACGAAGAGATATCCAGCCGCATCCGCACCTATCGCGATTACACCATGATCTGCGGCGGCGTGTTCAACGATGCCCTGGCGACCTATGTGCTTGAGCACAAGGACAAGATCCTTGAGCGCAATCGCAAGATCGTGTTTGGCAACCGCGATATCGCGCAGGCTTGGATCGATACGCAGCACCGCGTTTCCTGGACGGCGCCGCAGGGCGTGTCCACCTCGTTTATCCAGCTTGATATTCCCGAGGACGACGAGGAGTTCTGCAAGCGCCTGCTGTCCGACAGGGGAGTGCTGCTGGTACCCGGCAGCCGCTTTGAGCTTCCCTGCGGCGCACGCCTGGGCTACTGCGCGAGCGAGGACGTTCTGCGCGAGGGCCTGAGGCTTTTGGGCGAGGCACTGGCGGAGTTCGATCGCTAGGATTCCGATGATCTTCGAGGGCCTTATCCAAATTAGCCGAAGATAATCGAAAACGGACCCGTTTCCCTAGTGAAGCGGGTCCGTTTTTCTATACCGAGAAGTCAAGTTGTTACAAATGGAGCCGTAAAGCGAGTCGGTATCCGCTGGGCCTTATACTGAGTTTCCGGTGAACGGTATCAAGCGTCTGGTAAACGGTAATTTATTTACCAGAAATGAATAGGACAAACTTTTTTCTGAATAAAAATGAAAATGGTTGAGACACGGTATGAACCGCTAATTCTATTCATAGCTTTATTGGAAATATGCAATATGAGGGTGGTTTAGCAAAGTTTAGTTCCATTTGATTTTAGGATTGAAAACGCGTTTAAGCACGTAAATACGCTTTATTAAGATGAAGTGTGCCATGCGTGAAGTATATGTGTATGCCGTTCACCCCCTATAAAAAACCGTTCGGGGGCAAGGTGGAAGTATGAGCTGATTTTGGATATAAATATGTCGTCAGCAATAACGCCTCACACGGAGGGGCGCTAACGAATCGGCCCTGACAAGGGCCCGAAAGAAAGGTAGGAGGCCATGACGAAAGGTCTGCACGTGCCTTCCGAGATCGGCAAGCTCAGGAAGGTCTG
>NZ_JBBNPD010000033.1:0-1649 GCF_040097075.1 Collinsella sp. CLA-SR-H006
TCCGCACTGATATCTTCTGTATTGAAGACGTCGATGATGCACCCGTATACCATTGACGTCGACACCATCAGATGCGGACCGCGCGGTGACCCCACATTCCGCTGGCGCCCACAGGGCTGCCCTCGTTTCCTGACATGTCCCGCGCGGGCCGCGGCGAGCCGAGACCGCCGCATGACCTAATAGGAGCATGGAGCGATACCGCGGACCCGATCAACCGCATTCTATCGCGCCCCGTCAGTGTGCCGTCTGCCCGGTCCAGGCGAGCACGGAAAGAACGGAGCGAGACATGAGAACCGAATCGACACCCGGCGCCCGCGGGCCGGTCTTCTGCGGGGTCGACACCCACGCCGACTCGCACTGGCTGTGCGTCCTGGACTGGAGGGGCCGCAGGGTCCTGTCCCGCCGGTTCCCCGCCGACGCGGCGGGATACGAGGCGCTCGCCGGGGCGATCGCGGCGGTCGGGGAGCCGGCCTGCGTCGCGATGGAGGGGACGTCGTCCTACGGGGCGGGCCTCACCAGGCACCTCGCGTCGCTTGGGATGCCCGTGCGCGAGGCGCTCTCCCCGGCGAGGACGCAGAGGAGGCGCCCGGGGCAGGGGAAGTGCGACGAGTCGGACGCGGAGAGGGCGGCCCGCGCGGCGATGTCCGGCTCGAAGCTCGGGACCCCCAAGAGCCAGGACGGGTGGGTCGACGGGGTGCGCTGCATGCTCGCGGCGCGCTCCGGGGCGGTGAAGGCGCGGACCTCGGCGATCAACACCGCGAGGTCGCTGCTCACCACCGCGCCGGAGGGGCTCAGGTCGAGGTTCCGCGGCATGGGAGGGCCGAGGCTGATGGAGGAGCTCCCCTCCGTGCGCGCCGAGGGCGCGCTGGGCGCCGCGCTCGGCGCGCTGGCGGACCTGTGGGCGGCGGCGCGCGACGCGGCGCTCGACATGGAGCGCGCGATCGAGGCGTCCCTGGAGGAGAACTGCCCCGCGCTGCTGGCGATGTACGGGTGCGGGCCCGTGAGCGCGGCCAAGCTCGCGGTCGCGGCCGGGGACAACCCGGGCAGGCTGCGCTCCGAGGCGTCGTTCGCGGCGATATGCGGCGCCTGCCCCATCCCCGCCTCGAGCGGCAAGACCGTGAGGCACAGGCTCAACAGGGGCGGCGACCGGCAGGCGAACAGCGCGCTGCACGAGATCGCGAGGCAGAGGGTCATGCGCGACCCCGAGACCGCCGAGTACGCCGAGAGGGCCAGGGCGCGGGGAAAGAGCGACAGGGAGGTCATGAGGTGCCTCAAGCGCTACGTGGCCAGGGAGGCGTACCGGGCGCTGATGCGCCCGCACGAGATAAGGAGGCCGGCGGACGCGTCGGAGCTCGTGGCGGCCAGGCGCGCGGCGAAGGTCAGCCAGGTGAGGGCGGCGTCCATACTGGGCACCAGCGAGAAGTACATCTCGATGCTGGAGAGGGGCCAAAGGGAGCTCAAGCCAATAAGGAGGGCCTACGAGGCGTGGGTCGAGGCGGGGCTCCCGCTCGATTGGGACAGGCAGGCGTTCGAGGCCGAGCGCAAAATGGATTCTAAAAAACACCTTGCCAAATAGGAGCGTCAGGACGCAAAGAGGCTCCGCAGCGCGAAGCGCGATGCGGAGCCTCTTTGCATGTCCGAGGACGTTC
>NZ_JBBNPD010000034.1:0-1391 GCF_040097075.1 Collinsella sp. CLA-SR-H006
CGCAGCCCCGACCCGCGGTCACGAGCGGGGGCTCCTATCTTTTTAGTGCCCTCGGATTGGGTCATAGTGTCTGTCGTGGCCAAAACATCGGCGTGGTCATTGGGGACGTTCTTAAATGAATGCGGCAGATAGGGACGTTCCTTTTTTGCCGGCAGTTTGGGACACTCCTTACGGGACACCCCCTCCACAGCGCCTATGCCAGCTTGTCGATTTGCCCAATCTCCCAGAGCGGAATGTTGACGAGCGTGCCCTCGTCTCTATATGCCGCTAACGATGTTCTCACGCAGCGCTCGAGCTTGAACTTCTCGCAGGCAATCCTCAGGCTCTTTGCTTTGAGGTTCTCTGCCGCCTTGACCTCGAGCGGAAGCACGGTCCCCGCATGGTCGATGGCAAAGTCAGTCTCTGCATTGCCGGAGGAGGATGACCAATACGCGGGAGTTTTGCCTTGGAACAAAAGCTCCTGTGCGACGTATTGCTCGGTCAGCGAGCCTTTGAACTCCGTAAAAACTGCGGGCCCGTTCAGAACAATGGCTGGCGAGAGGCCGGAGAGTGCTCCGAGGATGCCGGTGTCGATGCAGAACAGCTTGAAGCCCGAGAGATCATCGTAGCTTGTGAGTGGTGCTCTTAGGGCGGAAACACGTGGTACCTTATGAACGATTCCATAGTCCATGAGCCACTGGAGGCTTTCCTCAAAATCGCGTGCGCGCGCCCCGGGACGAAGCGCGCCGTAGACGAACTTCTTGTTTTCCTTTGCGAGCTGGCCGGGAAGGGATTTCCAAACCAGCCTCATGCGCTCGACGATGCGGGCTGGCGCATGCTTGCCAAAATCGGATTCGTAAGCTTCGATGATTTGCTGCTGAAGCCTGCGGGCCTCGATGAAATCGTGGGAGGCGGCGAAAGCGGAGACAACTTCTGGCATGCCACCGACAACGAGGTATTCCTTGAGCAGGCGCTCGAGCTTTTCGGAAACGTTTGCCAGCAGGTCCATGTCTGCGGCAAGGATGGCATCTGCGAGCGGATCGCCATCGACGGCACGAACGAACTCGACAAACCCCATGGGGCGCATGGTAAGCTGGTCAATCTTGCCGACGGGGAACGACTCGTTTTCGCGTCGGAGCGCGAGCCCCATATAGGAGCCGGCTGCCACGATATGGTATTCCGGCGCCAGCTCGTTGAAGTATTTGAGCGAGGTGATGCCACGCGGTGCCTCTTGGATTTCGTCGAAGATGATGAGTGTGTCTGTCGGCGTTATGGTCTGGCCGCGCAGGAGCTCTATCTGGGAGATGATGCGTTTGGGGTCAAGGCTTCCGTCGAACAGACACTATGACCCAATCCGAGGGCACTAAAAAGATAGGAGCCCCCGCTCGTGGCCGCGGGTCGGGGCTGCGACA
>NZ_JBBNPD010000035.1:0-1229 GCF_040097075.1 Collinsella sp. CLA-SR-H006
CGCGTAGAGGCGCTCCAGGTCCGCGTCCTCGCGAAGGGCTCGGCGGCCCCGGGCCCGACGGACGGCGCGTACAGGGACCGCCCATTGCATCCGAATTCGGTTGTTCTCAACGTCCCTTGTACAATGCAGAACCCCGAGCTTCCGACTGGCTGCGAGTCCGTTGCATTGACCAATGCGCTTAACTATTACGGATTTGGTTTGGGTAAAACCTTCATTGCAGACGCGTATATGCCTAGGAGCAGTTGGGATTTTGTTACGGCGTTTTGGGGCAATCCTCATAGCGCTTCGAATGGAAACTGCATATCTGCTCCCGGACTGACCAACACCGCGAATTCTTTCTTGATTAGCAGTGGTAGTAGTTTGCGAGCCTACGATGTGACCGGTACTGGTTTCTATGACCTTTATTCGTACTTGGAAGCTGGACATCCCGTTATTATTTGGTCAACGATAGGTATGCAAAACCTGGGAAGTTGCTATGCGACTCAGGCTTACGGCGGAAGGGTTTATAGAACCTATACCAACTCTCACACCGTTGTCTTAAGAGGCTTTAATCGCTCCCTAGGTACCGTTTACATTGCTGATTCACTCGCTGGCTATGTCTCTAACTCAGCTCAGCGCATTGCCTCGCTATACTCGCAAAGAGGAGCTCAGGCGGTCGTCATTAAATAGGCGCCGTCGAAGTCGAAGGAAGGTGGAATCGTGAAGCGTCTCTTAGATGTGTCCGTTTCTATACTTGTGGTTATCGCGCTGTTCATGAGTCAATCATGGGCCGTGACTGCTGCATATGCCGATTATTCAATTGACGGATCTGATGATTCAAACAGCTTTCATCTTGAAGGCTCTACTTCCAATCAAGCTGAGCCTATCTCTGGGGGGCAAGAATCGGATGCTGGCTCCGTAGATAGCGAGCCTCAAGACGCGCAGCAGGTCTTATCGGGGGAGACTAACGAAGCCGCTGCCGCTGATTCTGCCTCCAACGATCAGCTCACCGTCAAAAACGTTAGTGTTTCTGCCCATGTGCAGAATATTGGCTGGATGGATCCGGTTAGTTCGGGTAAGGTTGCCGGAACCACGGGTAGGGGCTTGAATCTTGAGGCACTAAAAATCTCACTTGAAGTGGATGGAGCCACCTCTCAAGAACAGATTGCAAATGCCATATCCGTCGAGGCCCACGTCTCCAACGTCGGCTGGCAGGCCGCCGTCGGCAACGGCGGCACCGCCGGCACGAC
>NZ_JBBNPD010000036.1:0-940 GCF_040097075.1 Collinsella sp. CLA-SR-H006
GCCGCGGGGCTCGGGGTCGCCCACCTGCCCGGGCTCGCCGCCAGCCGCGCCGCGGGCCTGTTTGCCGGCGAGGCCAAGACCGACGAGCGCGACGCCGCGGTGATCGCGCGGACCGCCCTGGGCGTGCCGGACTCCCTGTCGGGGGTCCCGGGCCGCGGCGAGGCCCTCGAGGCCGCCCGCGCCCTCTCGTCGCAGCGCGACCACGTCGTCGCCTGCGCGACCAGGGACAAGAACCGCCTGCGCGCGGTGCTGCTCGAGTCCTGTCCGGCCCTCGAGGCCGCGGTCGACCTGTCGGACCGGCGGTGGCTGGAGCTGCTCGCCGGGTTCGGCGGGGCGTGGGGGATCGCCCGCTCCGGGGCCGAGGGCCCGCGGGCCGAGGCCGCCGGGGAGGCCGCGGCCGCCTCCACCGCGCCCCCGCCGGCGCTCGTCGAGGCCGAGAACAGGCAGGTCAGGTTCCTGGCCGCCCGGATATCGGAGGCCCTCGACGAGGCCGGGGCCCTCGAGGCCGAGACGGCGGCGCTGCTCGAGGGCGACGAGACCTACGCGTGCCTGCTCACCGTGCCCGGCATCGGCCCGAGGACCGCGGCGCAGCTCGCGGTGTCGGTCGACATCGGGAGGTTCCCGGACCACGACCACCTGGCCTCGTACTGCGGCATAGCCCCGAGGGTGAGGAGCTCCGGCACGTCGGTGAGGTCGGTCAGGGCGTCCAGGCGCGGCGACGCGAGGCTCAAGTCCCTGCTGATCTTCTCGTGCAACAGCCTGGTGAGGTCCTCGGGGCGCTACGGCGAGTACTGCCGGGCCTGCAGGGCGCGGGGCATGGGGCACGGGCGGGCGCTCAAGGCCGTCGCGAGGAAGCGGCTCAGGGCGATATACGCCGTGATGCGCGACCGGGTGCCCTACCGGGAGTAGCCCCGACGGTTGACAAAACTATAGGAACACC
>NZ_JBBNPD010000037.1:0-827 GCF_040097075.1 Collinsella sp. CLA-SR-H006
TCCACGACCCTCGACTCCCTGGTCAACTCCGAGTCCGAGTCCGACCTGATCATCGACCCGATGCCCAACCTCTACTTCACCCGCGACCCGTTCGCGGTCATCGGCGAGGGCGTCAACCTCAACCGCATGTACTCGGTCACCCGCAACCGCGAGACCCTGTACGGCAAGTACATCTTCAAGTACCACCCCGACTACAAGGACGTCTCGCTGTACTTCCGCCGCGACTGCCAGTTCCACACCGAGGGCGGCGACGTGCTGAACATCAACGAGAAGACCCTCGCCGTCGGCATCTCCCAGCGCACCCAGGCCGCCGCGATCGACGTCATGGCCCAGAACATCTTCTGGAACTCCGACTCCAAGGTCGAGCGCATCCTGGCCTTCGACATCCCGGTCTCGCGCGCCTTCATGCACCTCGACACGGTCTTCACCCAGATCGACGTCGATAAGTTCACGATCCACCCCGCCATCATGGGCACCCTGCGCGTCTACGAGCTGACCGCCGGCAAGAACCCGGGCGACGTGAACATCCGCCTGATCGAGGACACCCTCGAGCACGTCCTGGAGGACGCCACCGGCGTCGACCAGGTCAAGCTGATCCCCTGCGGCGGCGGCGACCCGATCGCGGCCTCCCGCGAGCAGTGGAACGACGGCTCCAACACCCTGTGCGTCGAGCCCGGCAAGATCTGCGTCTACGCCCGCAACACCGTCACCAACGACGTGCTGTACAAGGAGGGCCTGGACCTTCTCGTCGTGCCCTCCGCCGAGCTCTCCCGCGGCCGCGGCGGCCCGCGCTGCATGAGCATGCCCTTCTGGCGCGAGGACCTCTA
>NZ_JBBNPD010000038.1:0-645 GCF_040097075.1 Collinsella sp. CLA-SR-H006
GCTCGCCGGGCTCGGCGTCGAGTGCGTCGTCGCCGCGGTCTCGAAGATCCCCAGGTCGGCCGCCGACTCGGCCTCCAAGAACGACAGGAACGACGCCGCCAGGATGGCCAAGGCGATACTCGCCCACGACATCTCCCCCGTATGGGTCCCCTCCCCCGAGGTCGAAGGCATCAGGGACCTCGCCGGCGCCTACGACGGGGCGACCGCGCGCCTGGCGACCGCCAAGCAGCGGCTGCTCGCCTTCCTCGCAAAGCGGGGGTTCGTCTACGGCGGCACCACGCCCGCCGGCAACCCGAGGAAGTACTGGACCTACGACTTCCTGAGGTGGCTCGACAAGGTCAGGCCGGAGGACGATGGCGGGGTTCGGACGCTCGCCGCCCTGAGGAACGAGGTCGAGGCCGCGGCGGAGGCCCGGGCGGACCTGCTCTCCGAGTACAGGGCCGCCGTGGATGCCAGCCCGATCGCCGCGGAGGTGGCCGCCCTCCAGTCGATCAAGGGCTGCGCCTTCGCGCTGGCCGCAGCCTTCTCGGCCGAGGTCGGCGACTTCACGAGGTTCCGTTCCGGAAGGCAGGTCACGGCCTATTTCGGCCTCGCGCCGAGTCAGAGGTCGAGTGGCGACTCCGTGCGGCTCGGAGGCATCAGCGG